>DAIODV010000079.1:3933-12093 GCA_036746615.1 Mycobacterium sp. | reverse complement strand
CCAGGCGACCTGCACCACCTGCGGACTGGCGCGGCGAGTGATCAGTGTGCCGCGGCCGGGGGGCATCGATGATTGGCGAACGGACCCAATCGTCAGGCCCTCGTCGGGGCTTCCGCTCATCAGCAGCGTCATACAGCTTGCATCACGCAAGCCGGCGAGCAACGGCTCGAACATTGCCCGAGCTGCGCCACCGCTACGGCGCGCCACCACCAGGTGCAAACCCAAGTCCTTGGCCTGCGGCAAGAATTCCAGCAGCGGCGACAGCGGATTGTTGTTGGCCGTAGCGACCAAGTCGTAATCGTCGATCACGACATAGATCTCGGGTCCCGACCACGGAGGCGGCATCCGGTTGCGCAGCTGATCGGTCACGCCGACCAAGGCTGCTCCGACGGCATCTACCGAAACAATGTAGTCGGCAAGATGTTCGGATGCTGGACCGACGACGCCGAGCAGCGAACGCCGGAAATCGATGATGAACAGTCGGGATTCTGCGGAGGTCGTGGTTCGCATTAGTTCACGGCAAATGGTGCGCAATGCGGCGCTCTTGCCGCATTCGCTGTCCCCGAAAATCAGCAGATGCGGCTGTTGCGCGAAATCAACCGTCAACGGGCGAAGTTCATTCTCCTCGAGCCCGATCAGGATGCCGGTGGCTGACGCCGCGTGTTCGACCAGGCTCGGGTAGTCAATGTGCGCGGGCAATAGCCGTATCGGCGGCGCGGTGATGGGCGCGCTATGCCAGTGCGCCAACATCTCGCCCGCTCGTTTATCGGGCGACGCGATCGCCATGTGTAGCCCGCCGTCGGAGAGCCCCCGGCCCGGCTGACCTTCGGGGACTAGGTGAGCCCGCCTGCGATCGAACTCGGAATCCGCGGGGTCACCCAGCCGCAATTCGATTCGCGTCCCGATCTGGTCCTTGAGTGCGGGGCGAATTTCGGCCCATCGCGACGCGGACAGCACAACGTGCACCCCGAACGAGAGTCCTTGAGCAGCAAGGCTGATGATCGAGGCCTCCATCGACTCGAAATCACGGCGCACGGATGCCCATCCGTCAACGATCAAGAAGACGTCACCGAAGCGATCGCAAGTCGGATCCTGGCGCGTTTTCATCAGCCGATACTGTGCCATCGAGGGGATCTCATGGTCGCGGAAGAGACTCTCGCGGGACCGGATGATTGCCTCGAAGTGCGTAATCATCCGCTGAGCCAACTGCGCATCTGCTCGACCGGCGACCGAGCCGACGTGCGGCCAGTCTCCCAGCGCCGCCAACGCGCCACCGCCGAAATCGAGACAGTAAAACTGCACCAAGCCCGGATCGTGGGTGGTGGCCAGCGCTGTCATCAGCGTGCGCAATGCTGTCGACTTGCCGGATTGGGGCGCTCCTACTACCGCCACATTGCCGGCGGCCCCGGACAAGTCGACAATCATCGGCGTGCGCCTCTGCTCGAACGGGCGGTCGACGACGCCGATGGGAACGGTCAACGCGGGCCTGGGTTCGCCGATTGCCTCAATATCGCGCAGCAACGTGTCCAGCGCCGGCGCCGCGCCGAGCGGCGGCAGCCACACCTCATGTGCACGTGGGCCGTGTGCGGTGAGGCGGTCGACGACGGTTTGCAGGACAGTACACTGCTGATTGCCATCGACTTTGCCCGTGGGCGTGATCGGTCCTATCGGCTTTGTGGTGAAAACGCGCACAGGCCATTGCGAGTCATCGCAACCCTTCGCGCTGCGCTGGGTTTTTGTATAGCACGGACCCGAAACATACGCGGTCTGAAAACGGATCAACTCGTCCCCGCCGACCCGTAGATACGCGGCTCCCGGCGTACTGGGCAATTCATAGCCATCAGTTCTTCCCAGCACGATGCGTGACTCGTTGGCGGACAACGTCTTCAGGCACACACGATAAGACAGATGCGATTCCAGCCCGCGGAGCCTGCCCTCGTCGAGACGCTGGCTGGCCAGCAGCAGATGCATACCCAGCGAGCGGCCGAGTCTGCCGATCCCCACGAAGACGTCCGCGAAATCCGGATGCTGACTGAGCAGTTCGGAGAATTCGTCGACGATGATGAATAGCACTGGGAGGGGCACTAATTGGGTTTGGGTTTGCCGCATACGGTCGTAGGCTGCAATTCCGTCGAGGTTGCCCGCTGCGCGAAGCGCTTCTTGGCGTCGGTTCATTTCGCCGGTGAGCGCGTCGCGCATTCGTGCCACCAGCGCCGCTTTGTCGGACAGGTTCGTGATCACGGCGGCGACATGCGGCGCCGGTTCCAGACCGGCGAACGTCGCACCACCTTTGAAATCAATCAGGGCCAGGTTCAGCGCTTCTGGCGAATGACGGACCATCATGCCGAGTGCGACCGTACGCAAGAACTCCGACTTGCCTGACCCGGTCGCCCCGATGCAAAGCCCATGCGGGCCCATACCTTGCTCGGCGGCCTCCTTGATGTCGAGCTCTAGTGGCGCGCCGCCGGGCTTCGTGCCGATTGGAACGCGAAGCCGATCACGGGTGCTTCTGCTGGTCCAGTATTCAGTCGGCGCATAGGACGCGAGGTCGTCGATCCCAAGCAGGTCTTGCCAGCCCAACTCACCGTCTGGTGCTGCCGTCAGTACCTCCCGCCCGTCGGCTCGGTATCCGGCCAGTCTTCGCGCACATGTCAGCGCGTCGGTATAACTCAGCTGGTCGGGAAACACAGCTGCGTCGTCATCGCGGATAGTCAGCTCACTATCACTGACTCTCAGGCGCAACTCCCCAGCTGCTATGCCGCTGTTGTTAAGCGACCTGAGGCCGACAACGTCGTCGTCGACGACGACGACCAGCGCGGGCGCCCGAACGTCCGCGAGCGCCCGTGCGGCGACATCCAGCGACGGGTAGGTCATCCGGGCGGAGCCGACGCTGTCGTCCGCGTGCGGATGTTGATGGTGGGGCAGCCATTTCAACCAATCCCAGTGGGCTCGATTGCTGTCACTGATCACGGCGGCAACCAACACCATGCTCGGGCTGTGCAATACAGCCAACTGGCAAATCATCGCTCGTAACAGCGCACGCGCATGCGCGAGTTCGCCAACGACGGTCACGGCCCCCAGTCCGCTTAGGTCAATCGCGATAGGCGCGCCCTGCACTGTCGAGTGCGTGTGCAGAAATCGGCGCAATGCACTGTCGGTCACCGGATCGAGCCGGCCAGTCGGCACGGTCGGCGGAGGCACCAAGCGGGTGGCAAGGCAATGTGTTCCGATACCAATTCGGATGTGGCAGAAATCCGAATCCGACGGTCGGCGTTCCCACATCCGGTCGCCGCCCGCCAGCGTCCACAGAGTCTCGGGATCAGGGTGGCACCACATCAGCGACGAATGCTGTGCCGCAGCGGTTTCAGCGACAGTCGCATGCAAGTCGGCGAGGTAGCCCAGATACTCGGCACGATCGCCGTTGATTTCGCCGCGCCGCCGATCCGCCCCTGACACCACCGTCACCACCGCCGACAACAGCATCATCAGCGGAAGCGCCATGAATGCGGGATTGCGCGGGATGGCCGACCGGGAAAGGAAGGCGACCGCCATCATCGCAAGGGTCGCGATAGCCGTGACGACCGGCAGAAAACGGGCCACCATGTTCGTCTGCGTCAGTCGCGTGACTTGCGGCGGTGCCGCAACAACGATGTCGGCTGATTCAAATGCGGGCGGGGGCAGCCGTGGCGGTGGCCTGAATTCCACCGTCGCAGAACTATGGCGTTGCCCCATGCGATTGGCACCGTAGGGGTGACCGAAATCAGCTGCAAGTCGGCTGTGGATCACCGCGTACGCAGTGTCGTGGCGTCGATTATCGTCCGCTTCGGCGAAGGGAGGTCGGGGTGGGCCAAGGAGTGCGGCGGGTAGTTGTCTACGACGACTCCCGCTATGTCGACGTGGCGCTATCGGCCGCGTTGCCGATCGGTGTGCTGATACCCCAGATCGTGGACATCCTGGGGGCCGACCGTGGCCAGCGAGCCGAGTCGGCGACCGTCGCACACCAGCTTTCGCTGCCCGGAGGTATCGCGCTAGATCCATCAAAGACGTTGGACCAGTCCGAGATCCGAGACGGGACGGTCTTGATGCTGGCCAACTCGTCAGCCGTTTTGACGCCGCCGCGTGTCGACGACGTAGCAGAGGCGGTATCGGCATCGCTCGCATCGCTCGGCTGACTAGTGCGCTGGCGGCCGGTTGCTTGGCGGCCGCGGGCGCAGCGATCGCGATCGGAACGGCTTTTGGCACCAACGATGTTCGCCGGATCGGCTGTGTCGCCGTTACCTCGGCGGCCGGATTCATCGCGCTAGTGGCGGCGCTCGCCGCACACCGCCTATTTTGGGACAGCACAGCCGGTCTCGTGTTGGGACTGGTGGCTGGCGGGTTCGCCGCACTCGCCGGCTTGCTATCAGTTCCCGGCGAACTCGGGGCGGCAAAAGCGCTGCTTGCGATGGCTGCTGCTGCGACGTCGGCGACGGTGATGCGAGTGATCGGTTGCTACGCAACCGTGTTCACTGCATTGGCATGCTTCGCGGCAGTCGAATCGGCGACGGCGGCTGCGGGTGCGGTCACCGCGGTGCCGCTGCCAGCGATCGGTGCGGCGTCTGCGGTGATATCGCTACTCTTAATCGAAGAGGCCGCACCATTGTCGATTGTGCTGGCGGGGCTGTCTGCGCAAGTGTCGTCCGAGTCCGACGGCGCCTGTGATGAGCTGGGCGCCAAGGCGATTCGCGCCAACGGATGGCTAACCAGTCTGGTCGCGGCATTCTCCGGTTCAGCTGCTCTGGGAGCTATCGGCGCCGCGGCCGGATCGTTATCCGCCGACCGTCCACGCTGGCTTGGTATTACGTTTGCCACGATAACCGGTGGCGTGCTGCTTTTGCGAGCACGCTCACACTCTGACCTGGCGAGATCCGCGCCACTGATCGCGGCTGGAATCGCCACGCTCAGCGCTACTCTCGTCACTGCTGCCGTTGCCTATCCAGCACACACTCCGTACATAGCTGCTGTGTCGACGACGATGGCCGCCGCCGCACTATGCCTGGGTTTCATCGCCCAAACGATGACCGTCTCCCCCATCGGGCAGCGAAGTGTCGAACTGCTGGAGTATCTCGCCTTGGCCGTCGTCGTGCCGCTGGCGTTCTGGATCTGCGGTCTTTACGGCGCTGTGCGTGGCTTGAACTTGCTATGACATCGGCACTGTCCCAAGGGATGCGGTGCGTGACGGCGGTGATAGCCGTCGGCCTGTGGCAATGCGGAGTGCCAGCAGCGCACGCGGTCTCGCCGCCACCGATCGACAACGGCCGGCTACCTGGGCCAGCGCCGGCGAGGCCACCGCAGCCCACCGTGCAGCGGTCGATGTGCGCAGTTCCGTCCATGGCCGCCGATGCGAACCCCGCAAACGCCTCGAGCCAACTTTCCGGGCTCGATCTGCCCGCTGTTTGGAAACTCACCCGCGGTTCCGGCCAACGCGTCGCTGTCATCGACACCGGCATTTCGCCACACTCGCGACTACCGGACACGGCGGCCGGCGGCGACTATGTCTTTACCGGCGATGGGACCCAAGATTGCGACGGCCATGGGACTGCTGTGGCCGGGATCATCGCCGCCGCACCGGATTCTCGTCATATCGACGGTTTCAGCGGTGTCGCCCCAAGTGTCAGTCTGATCAGCATCCGGCAGTCCAGCACCAAGTTCGGCGCTGCGGCGGATTCGTCCCATTCTGGATTCGGCGACGTCGAGACCATGGCAGAGGCCGTTCGAACCGCAGCGGATCTCGGCGCTTCCGTAATCAACATCTCCGCGGTTGCCTGCATCCGCGTAGGGTCGGCGCTCGACGACCGCGCACTTGGCGCCGCGCTCGCGTACGCGGTCGACGTCAAGAACGCCGTCGTGGTGGTCGCCGCCGGCAACACCGGCGCGGGGCAGTGTCCCGCGCAGCGACCCGAAGCAACCTGGGACACGGTGACGGTCGCGGTCAGCCCGGCGTGGTACGACGACTACGTGCTGACCGTGGGTTCGGTGAACGTACACGGCGAACCATCGTCGTTCACTCTGGCCGGACCATGGGTGGATGTCGCTGCCCCGGGCGAAGCGGTGGTATCGCTGAGCTCATCGGGCGACGGCTTGATGAATACCCTTGGCGGACCCGATGGTTCGGCTCGACTGTCGGGTACCAGCTACGCGGCGCCCGTGGTGAGCGGCTTGGCCGCACTGATTCGATCCCGGTTCCCCAAACTGACGGCTCGCCAAGTGATGCAACGCATCGAGACCACCGCGCGTCATCCGCCCCGCGGGTGGGATCCGCTGGTCGGCGCCGGAGTTGTCGACTTCGTCGCCGCGGTCAGCACTGACCCACCAGTGAGCACGCCGCCTTCACCACCCCACACCCCCGTGCCGATTGCGCCGCCGCCAGCACCCGCGCCCCCGCAACACGGCGGACGAGACACGGCGTTGTTCGGCGCGGCGATCTGCGGTGGCGTGCTGGTATTCGTGTTGATCGCCAGCACACTGACGGCCCGACTACGCCGCGACGCAGGCGCGCTCCCGACCCAACTCCGGCCCGCCAGGAAGTTTCGCTAATACCGGCCAGGGCGCCGGAGTCGCTGTATTGGGCAGACCGAGATCGCGTGCAGCATCGTCGTTGTGGATGGCGAATCGCACGCCGGTGTCAGTGATTAGGTATCGGGTGCCGGCTTGCGGATTGTCTCCTGACAGCGCGGTGGCACGCACATAGGCACTGTGCCCCGGCGCAAGGTAGACGGCGTCGACCGCTTGGCCATTCCCGTCGGCCTGCGACAACTTCACCGGTTCCTGGCCCGGCGGGACGGGGAGGCCGCCAGCCGAAAACGTCGTCTCGACACCGCCTGACAATGCATGCCGCCAACCGACGCACAGCGTCGTAAGGCCGGCATTCACCGGCGTCGGCGCTTGGTCGGGAAACGTAGCTACCGGCAAGTCGGTCACCGTCGGCGTCGCACGGATGAGGTCGGGCGCAACCGCGATGGCGGTGCGGGCGCCCTGCGAGTCGGTGAAGCGCAGCACATCCGCCGCAACACGACCGATGCGCTGGATCCCACGGCTCAGCACGACGTAATACTCGTCGCCATCGGCGCGGGCAACGCGCAGCACGCTGCCGATCGGAAAGCCGGGCAGCGCGGCAGGTCCGTGAGCGCTGCGATTGGGAATCTTTGGCGTCGTGATGGGCGGCGCCTCCGGAATAGCATTCAGCAGCGTCGGTGACACCGTCACCGGGACCTGACCGTCTAGTCGCAGTGCGCGTACAACCGCAGGTTCATTCAGATTCACAACGGCGCGGCGACCTCTGTACAGCAGATAGATCGACCCGCCGGACACCGGCGTGACAAGGACGGAGTGTTCACTCCCTATGGGATGCGCCAGCGGTCCATCGCCCGCACCGATGACCACCGTGGTGCTCGGTGCGTCGCCGCCGCTGTCACAGACCGTCCACCGCAATTCGTCCTCGCCCAGCGGTATTCCGAGAAATTGTGGGGCGCCTGGGATGCCCAGCAGGACGCCCCTTTTGGTATGGGTCAATTCCGACTCGGGCACTGGCTCGGGGTCAGCGTTCGTCCGGGTAATCAGCCTGGCCGAGGCGAGATTCAAAACGGGATGCAGCGTTTCGCCGATTCGGACGTAAAGGGCCCCCGACTGTTTGCCCATCACGATCGGTGTATTCGCGAGCGCTGGTTGTGGGCGAATCATGGCCAGCAGCGCGCATCCGGCCAGCATGATGATCGCGAGCACGGCGCCGACCATCAACGAATGCATCGGCGCGCGCATCGGTTCGTTGACCGCGCGGATGTCTTTGCCCAGCAGCGCACATTCGATACGGCGCAGCAGAAATCGATATCCGCTGACATGCAGCCGCGTAGTCGGTTGCCAATCCACGAGATGCACCGTATTTCGTGGTCGCCTGACGCTTTGCCGTCGATCCACAGCCCGCCGCCGTTAAACACCCGGAGATGCATCCCCGAAGGCGGCGTCTTACGCCGTATTACGAACAGGCCGCCGCGACCCCCTCATCGGACAGTTCAAGCAGTACCTCGACGCGGCGCCGTTTGAGCCAGGCGGCGGGCGGCAAGTAAGCCCTGGATCACCGCCGATGTGACCGTTTAGTCAGTTCTCGTTAAAATCGCCTGGTGA
>DAIODV010000079.1:0-3923 GCA_036746615.1 Mycobacterium sp. | reverse complement strand
ATTCACCCCCTCAGCCGTTTCAGCCGTTCGGTGACCCTGGCCGCCGCGGCGCTACTGGCCGCCGCTGGCCTGCTGGTCGCGCCCAGCGCCGTCTTCCGTGCCGTCCCGTCGGCCCACGCCGACAACTGCCCGGACGTCGCGGTGACCTTCGCCCGCGGCACCGACGAACCGGCCGGATTGGGCCGCGTCGGCCAGGCCCTTGTCGACACGCTGCGCCAGAACACCGGCAAGAACATCGACGCCTACGCGGTCAACTACAAGGCCAGCCTGCTGCAGCTGCACGGCGGCGACGGCGCCAACGACGCGATCAAGCACATCAAAGACGTCGCCGACAAGTGCCCCAGCACTCCGCAGGTGCTCGGCGGCTACTCACAAGGCGCGTCGGTGATCGACATCGTCAGCGGCGTTCCGGTCGGCGGCATCACCTGGGGCAGCGCGCTACCGCCCCAGTACGCCGACCACGTCATTGCCGTGACCACCTTCGGCAACCCGGCCGACCGCAGCGGCGGACCGATCTCGGCCCAAAGCGCGATGTTCGGCGCCAAGGCCATGGACTTCTGCAACCCCGAAGACCCGATCTGCCACGCCGGCCCGGGCAACCAGTGGAGTGGGCACACCGAGGGCTATGTGCCCGTCTACACCACCCAGGCGGCCAGCTTCGTGCAGACTCGGCTGCTGGCGGTACTTCCCCCCACCGCGCCCGAACCGCCGATGGGCGTCCCACCAGGGCCGGGGCCTTTCCCGGGGCCAGGGCTGGGGCCCGCGCCGGGACCCGGCGGCCCACCCCCAGGAAATATCACGGTCGACCAGCCCGCGATGTTTCACTGACGGCATATTCCCTGCGCTAATCGGCACGCGTCGCATTACTATCGGCGCATGAAGCTGCGTTCGATAAGCCCACCGCCACAGTCGATCCCGGGCTCGTTAACCAGGTTCGCGGTCGCCGGATTACTCGCCACCGCGCTGATGCTTGCGCCCGCGACGCTGATCCCGACGGCATCAGCCTCCTGTTCCGACGTCGAGGTGGTGTTCGCTCGCGGACGGCTGGAGTCACCCGGCGCCGGGGTCATCGGCAACAACTTCGTCAGCGCGCTGCGGTCGCGGGTCAACCGCAACGTCAGCCTCTACGCGGTGCGCTACCCCGCCGACACCCAGGTCGACATCGGCGCCAACGACATGAGCGCCCACGTCCAGAACACGATCAACGGCTGCCCTAACACCCGCGTGGTGTTGGGCGGCTACTCGCTGGGCGCGGCGGTCACCGACGTCGTGCTGGCGGCTCCCTTCGCGGCATTCGGCTTCACCAATCCCCTACCCCCAGGCGCCGACCAGCACATCGCCGCGGTCGCGCTATTCGGCAACGGCAGCCAGTGGGTCGGGCCGATCACCAATTTCAACCCGGCCTACAACGACCGGACCATCGACCTGTGCCACGGCACGGACCCCATCTGCAACCCGGCCGACCCCAACACCTGGAAAGAGAACTGGCCGCAGCACGCCGCGAGCGGCTACATCAACGACGGCATGGTCAACCAGGCCGCCGACTTCGTCGCTGGCAAGCTCGCATAGCCACTCCCCGACTGCTAAGCCAACCCAGCGCGCTGATTCAGCAAATATTTAGGTTCCCTCGATAATATCCGCGGATGAAATTTGCTCCGCCGCTCGCCGCGGGGCTACTGATTGCCCCGGCACTCATGCTCACGGCCGCGCCGATTCCGACAGCGTCGGCGGCCTGCCCCGGTGCGGAGGTGGTGTTCGCCCGCGGCCGAGAGGAACCACCCGGTCTCGGTGCGGTCGGCGACGCGTTCCTCAATTCGCTGCGCGCAAAGGTGCCGAACATGTCGGTCGGGGCCTATGGCGTCAACTATCCGGCGAATATCAACGTCGAGGGCGGCGCCGGCGATATGAGCGCCCACGTTCAATCCATGGCCAGAAGTTGCCCGGAAACCCGCGAGGTGCTCGGCGGCTACTCGCTGGGTGCCGAGGTGGCTGACGTCGCGACCTGGGGCCGCATCCCCCCGGGCGTGGATCAGCACGTCGCGGCGGTCGTGTTGTTCGGTAACGGCACCCGGCATGTCGCCCCCGCCTTCGCCGGCAAGACGATCGACCAGTGCGCGCAAGGCGACCCGATCTGCGGAAGAGGCATGCAATGGTCGTCGCATCTGCAGCCGTCGTACATCGGGTCTGGACTGGTCGATCAGGCCGCGGGTTTCGTCGCCGGCAGGCTATAAATCAGTCGCGGGTGCGCAAGTCGCGCGTGATCAATGTGCGCGCCTGTAATTCGTTCTCCGGCGGGTAATCCACGCCCATCAGCGTCAACCCTCGCGCCGGTGCGGCAGCGAAGTCACTGGACCGCTGCGTTGAGCTAAGCAATCCGCGAATCCAGGTGGCGCTGCGCCGGTGCTCGCCGACGGCCAGCAGCGCGCCGACCAGCGAACGCACCATCGACCAGCAGAATGCGTCGGCGGTGACGTATGCGGTGATCAGATGCCCATCACGAGTCCAGTCGAACCGCTGCAGGTCGCGAATGGTGGTCGCCGCTTCGCGGCGGCGGCAAAACGCGGCAAAGTCGTGCAATCCCAACAGGTTTCGCGACGCTTCCGTCATCGCGTCGACGTCGAGCCCCCGCGGCCACGCGGTGATGTAACGAGCCTGATGCGGCTCCACTCCGTAGGGCGCGGTGGACAGCCGATAGACGTAGTGGCGGCGCAGCGCCGAGAACCGCGCATCGAAACCCGCTGGCGCACGGATGATTCGGCGAATCCGAACGTCAGCGGGCAGCAACCGGCCCAGCCGGCGCACCAGCGGCAGGAACTCCGGTTCCGTCGGCCGCGGCGAACGCGGATAGGCGTTGGGCAGCGCATCCGTCGGAACATCGACATGAGCGACCTGGCCCGTGGCATGCACGCCGGTGTCGGTGCGCCCGGCCGCACGCAGGCGCACCGGGTTGCGAAACACCGTCGCCAGCGCCTCCTCGAGGACACCGGCGACGGTCCGCTGCCCGGACTGGGCGGCCCAGCCCGCGAATTCCGTTCCGTCGTAGGCGATGTCAAGCCGCAGACGGACGTCGTCGCTAACTCTCGTCAGCCTCGTCCGCCTCGGCGGCTCGCTCGGCCTCGGCTCTGGCGGCGATTGCCTTGTCCGCCTTCTCCTCAGCCTTCGCCTGAGCTTCGGTAGCCTCGGTCGAGGTCTCTTCGGGTGCCTCCGCCGGCTGCTCCTCAGCACCGGCCACCGCTTCCGGCTCGACCGCGGCCTGCGGCGCCGCCGCGGCTGCCTCCGGTGGGGCCTTCTTTGCAGCGGCCTTCGAAGCGCCGACCCGACGCGCACGATCAGCTTCCGAAGTGACCGTCTTCTCCCGCACCAGCTCGATCACCGCCATCGGAGCGTTATCGCCCTTGCGCGCTTCGACTTTGATGATGCGGGTGTAACCGCCATTGCGGTCGGCGAAGAACGGCCCGATCTCCGCGAACAGGCTGTGCACGATGTCCTTGTCGCGGATCTTCTTGAGCACCTCACGCCGGTTGTGCAGCGTGCCCTTCTTGGCGTGGGTGATCAGCTTCTCGGCGTAGGGCCGCAACGCCCGCGCCTTCGGCTCGGTCGTCTTGATCCGGCCGTGCTCGAACAGCGACGTGGCCAAGTTGGCCAGCAGGGCCTTCTGGTGCGACGACGATCCGCCGAGGCGACGACCCTTGGTGGGCTTGGGCATTGCTGACGCTCCTGTCTAGACGTGCAAATACTTTAGAGCTGTTCGGTTTCCGCGTAGTCCTGGTCGTCGTAGCTGCCCTCGGCGGACCAAGTGCCAGTCGCGACGTCGTACCCGGCGACCTCCGACGGGTCGAAGCTAGCCGGGCTGTCCTTGAGCGACAGACCCAGCTGGTGCAGCTTGACCTTCACCTCGTCGATGGACTTCTGACCGAAGTTGC
>DAIODV010000078.1:0-12102 GCA_036746615.1 Mycobacterium sp. | reverse complement strand
ACATGAGCTTGTTCGAGGGCGAGGTCAACGCGTTTCACAGCCCCGACGACCCGCTGCAACTCTCCGATGTCGCCAAGTCCTTCATCGCCGGGATTCTCGAGCACGCAAGCGAGATCAGCGCGGTGACCAATCAATGGGTCAACTCCTACAAGCGACTGGTTCTCGGTGGGGAGGCGCCCACCGCCGCGTCGTGGGGAGCGGCCAACCGATCGGCGTTGGTCCGTATCCCGATGTACAGCCCGAGCAAAACCTCCTCGCGTCGGATCGAGGTGCGTAGCCCTGACTCGGCCTGCAACCCTTACCTGGCATTCGCGGTCCTGCTGGCTGCCGGGCTGCGCGGTGTCGAAAAGGGTTACGTGCTAGGTCCGCAAGCAGAGGACAACGTGTGGGACCTCACGCCCGAGGAGCGCCGCGCGATGGGCTACCGCGAGCTGCCGTCCAGTCTCGACGAAGCGCTGCGTGCGATGGAAAGTTCCGAACTGGTCGCAGAAGCCTTGGGGGAGCACGTCTTTGACTTCTTCTTGCGCAACAAGCGCACAGAGTGGGCCAATTACCGCAGAAATGTCACGCCCTACGAGCTGAAGACGTACCTTTCCCTCTAAGTCCTTGCAAGTTCCGTGCGCTACCGTCGTGGGCGTGGTCCAACCCGTCACAGAGCGCTCGAAAATACCCAGCGTCGGTCGCCTCGGGTTGGTTGATGCGCGCGCGGCTGCCAACTTGGCGCAGCTGGGTTGGAACACCGAAGCGCATGTCGATCTGCTGTGGTCCCTGTCGCGTGCACCCGACGCCGACGCCGCGCTCTGCGCGCTGATCCGGCTGGCCGAAGCGCTGGGCGACGACTGGAGCGAGCTAAATGCGGCGCTGTCAAGCGACCGCGGCCTGCGCGGTCGGCTATTCGCTCTGCTCGGGTCATCGCTGGCCTTGGGCGATCACCTAATCGCCAATCCGCAGTCGTGGCATCTGCTGCAGGGCGATGTGCAGCTGCGATCCGCCGAACAGTTGCGCGCCGCCTTTACCGAATGCGCCGGTCAAGCCTCCGACGGCTCGGCGCTCTCGCGGCTGCGCACGCTGTACCGCGACCGGGTGATGGTGCTGGCCGCGCTGGACTTGGCGCCCACGGTCGAGAACGAGCGGGTGCTGCCTTTCAGCTCCGTCGGTGCCCACCTGAGCGACATCGCCGACGCCGCACTGGCGGCCGCGCTGATCCTTGCCGAGGCAGCTGTCTGTGGCGACGCCACGCCGCCGCGATTGGCAGTCATCGCGATGGGCAAATGCGGGGCGCGCGAACTGAACTACGTCAGCGACGTCGACGTGATCTTCGTCGCCGAGCACGGCGACGCGGTCACCGCCCGCGTCGCGGGCGAGATGATGCGGATCGCGTCCGAGGCCTTCTTTCAGGTGGACGCCGGGCTACGCCCGGAGGGCAACCACGGCGAACTAGTCCGAACCCTCGACTCGCATATCGCCTACTACAAGCGCTGGGCCAAGACCTGGGAGTTCCAGGCGCTGCTGAAAGCCCGGCCCGCCGCCGGCGATGCCGAATTGGGCAAGCAGTACATCGCTGCGTTGATGCCGATGGTCTGGACCGCTTGTGAGCGTGAAGATTTCGTGCCCGAGGTTCAGGCGATGCGGCGCCGAGTGGAGGAGCTGGTGCCTGCCGACATCCGAAGCCGCGAGATCAAACTCGGCAGTGGCGGTCTGCGCGATGTCGAGTTCGCGGTGCAGCTGCTGCAACTGGTGCACGGCCGCACCGACGAGACGCTGCATGTGTCCTCCACGGTGGTCGCGCTGGCAGCGCTTGGCGCAGGCGGCTACGTCGGCCGCGACGACACCGCCAACCTGACCGCCTCCTACGAGTTCCTTCGGTTGCTGGAACACCGGCTGCAGTTGCAGCGACTGAAACGGACTCACATGTTGCCGGCCTTCGACGACGACGAGGCGCTGCGCTGGTTGGCGCGTGCGGCGCACATGCGGCCCGACGGGCGCTACGACGCGCTCGGCGTGCTGCGCGAAGAGCTGAAGCGGCACAACCTGAGGGTCTCCCGGCTACACGCCAAGCTGTTCTACCAACCGCTGCTGGAATCGCTTGCGCCCGAAGGCTTGGAGTTCTCGCACGGTATGACGTCGGAGGCGGCCGAGCGCCAGCTGGCCGCGCTCGGCTACGACGCTCCGCAAAGCGCGCTGACCCACCTCTCGGCGTTGATCAACCAGAGTGGTCGGCGCGGTCGGGTGCAAGCGGTGCTGCTGCCCCGGATGCTGGACTGGCTGTCCGACACGCCCGATCCAGATAGCGGGCTATTGGCATACCGGCGGATCAGCGAGGCGCTGGTCACGCAGCGCTGGTATCTGTCCACGCTGCGCGACAAGCCGGCCGTCGCCAAGCGGCTGATGCATGTGCTCGGCACCTCGGCGTACGTGCCCGACCTGCTGATGCGCGCCCCGGAGATCATCCAGCACTACAGCGACGGGCCGTCGGGTCCGAAACTGCTTGACGTCGACCCCGAGACCGTGGCCGGCGCATTGGTGGCCTCCGCGGCCCGACAAACCGACCCGGTCCGCGCCATCGCCGTCGCACGCTCGCTGCGCCGGCGGGAGCTGGCCCGCGTCGCATCCGCCGACCTGCTCGGCATGCTCAGCGTCACCGAAGTCTGCGCGGCACTTACCTCGGTATGGGTCGCGGTACTCCAGGCCGCGCTGGACGCGGTGATCCGCACCAACCTGCCCTCCTCGGGTGAAGCCCCGGCTGCCATCGCGGTCATCGGCATGGGACGGCTGGGCGGCCGCGAACTGGGCTACGGCTCCGACGCCGACGTGTTGTTCGTCTGCGAACCAGTGCAGGGCGTCGAAGATTCGGTGGCAGTGCGCTGGGCGGTTTCGGTGGCCGAGCAAGTGCGGGCACTGTTGGGCACCGCGAGCGCCGATCCGCCGTTGGAGATCGACGCCAACCTGCGGCCGGAGGGCCGCAGCGGCCCACTTGTCCGCACGCTGGCGTCATATGAGGCCTACTACGAGCAATGGGCGCAACCGTGGGAAATCCAGGCGTTGCTGCGGGCCGACGCGGTCGCCGGTGACGCGGATCTTGGTCAGCGATTCCTGTTGATGGCCGACAAGACGCGCTATCCCGCCGGTGGGGTGTCAGCGGACACGGTGCTGGAAATCCGGCGCATGAAGGCCCGGGTGGATTCCGAGCGGCTACCGCGCGGTGCCGATCCCAAAACCCACACCAAGCTGGGCCGTGGCGGTCTGGCTGATATCGAGTGGACCGTACAGCTGCTCCAGCTGCGGCATGCCCACGCGATCGAGGCGCTGCACAACACCTCCACGCTGGAAAGCCTCGATGCCATCGCCGCGGCCGAGCTGATCTCCGCCGAGGACGCCGAGCTGTTGCGACAGACCTGGCTCACAGTGACCAGGGCCCGCAACGCGCTGGTGCTGGTTCGGGGTAAGCCGACCGACCAATTGCCTGGACCCGGACGCCAGCTCAACACTGTCGCAGTTGCCGCCGGCTGGGAGAAAAGCGGCGACGGCGGCGCGTTCCTCGACCACTACCTGCGCCTGACTCGACGCGCAAAAGCCGTCGTGCACAAGGTGTTCGGCGAATGAAGCCGCCCGGACCTTACGAGGTGATGAGCGGCGACGAACATGATCGGCTTGCTGGGTTGTATGGACCGCTGAGCGACGCAGTGCGCGAGCTCATCGACGCCAGCATCCGTACCGAGGCCGACCAAGAGGCCATCGATGCCGCGCGGACCGCGATCCAGGCGGCAACGGACGTCCTGCGCAGCAGACAGCGCGACGAAACGAGGGTGGTGCGCTACGCGGTCGACGGGCGACCGGTGGTCTGGAGCAACGCGGTGATCGGCCTGCGCAATCCGATCGCGCCGCCATTGACCATCCACCATGAGGACGATGGCACCCGCTGCTGGAGTGAGTTCACCCTCAACGCGGCCTACGAGGGTCCGCCCGGACTGGTGCATGGCGGCGTATGCGCCCTGGTCCTCGACCATGTCCTCGGCGAGGCAGCCAGTGAAGGCCTGACCAAGCCGCTGTTCACCGGAACCCTCACCGTGCGATTCGTCCGCGGCACCCCATTGGGGAGGCTTCGCGCCGACGCCGCCGTCGAACGCACCGAAGGCGTCAAATCCTTTGTCTCCGGCCACCTTTCAGACGCCGAAGGAATCACCGTCGAAGCCGAAGGGATCTTCATCAAGCCGGCGTGGGCGCGGGACGCCGGATGAAGTTCTACATCAGCAGCGCATACCTGAATACCCGCGAGATCGTGGAGGTCGCCAAGGCCGCTGACGACCTCGGTTATGACGGCATGGGAATTCCCGACCACATCGTCAACCTGGAGACTCTGAGCACGCCGTATCCGTACACCAGGGACGGCCAACGACGCTGGCAGCCGTTTACCGAATGGCCCGATCCGTGGGTGCTGGTCGGCGCGCTTGCCCAGGTCACGACGCGGCTGAAGTTCGTCACGACCGTCTACATCCCGGCCATGCGCAACCCGTATTCGGCGGCCAAAGCCATCGGCACCGCGGCATATCTGGCCGACGGCCGGGTGGAGCTCGGTGTCGGCGTCGGCTGGTGTGCCGAGGAATTCGACTTGATGCAGCAACCCTTTGCTGACCGGGGCAAACGCACCGACGAGATGCTCGAGCTGATGCGGACGCTGTGGTCGGCCGACTGGGCCGATTTCGACGGCGAGTTCTACCAAACGCCGCGGTTGGAGATGGAACCGACGCCGCCGCGGATCCCGGTCTATGTCGGTGGTCTCAGCGAGATCGCGCTGCGCCGCGCGGCCCGCAACGACGGCTGGATCGGCGACTTGATCAAGACCGACCGCGCGATCGCGGCCGCAGCCCGCCTGCGTGAGCTGCGGGGCGAAAACGGTTTGAGCATGGACGATTTCACCATCCTCACACCGCTGACCGATGCCCTCACGATCGCCGACTACCAGCGCGCTGAGGATGCCGGCATCACCGGCATCCTGACCATGCCGTGGATGTTCTACACGGGGCCGGACGCCAGCCTCGCCGAGAAAGTCGACGGCATGAAGAAGTTCCGCAAGGACCTCGCGCTGGACTAGCGGCAAGCAAATCATTCCGTTGCCCCCTCGATTGGCCTAACGTGTCAAGGGTGGAGGTAGACGGAAACCCCGAATTAGTGCCCGTAGAGGCATTGCGCTCAGGTGACCCGATAACAGACGTCCACGGTGGCGGCCAGCATTACACAGTCCTCGAATCGAAAGCCTTCGATGAGAGCTGCGTGGTCCTCGAGCTCGAGTCGCATGCCAACGACCAGCTTCGAGTGATCGAGATGTCCTTCCCGGCCGGCTACCACATGGGCAGGTCGCCTCGGCGCATTCTCTGACGCCGCGGCGTCAGGCTAATTCCGGGGGGCGACAGGTGCGGCGGTGATCGCTGCCTGCACGATGGACGCTATGTCCGAACTCAAGCCGTTTCGCATTGATGTCTCGTCCGACGTTCTTGATGATCTGCACTCTCGCTTGGCGCGTACCCGTTGGCCGGAAGCCGAGTGCGTCGACGACTGGAGTCAGGGCATCCCGTTGGCCTACACCCGTGAGTTGGCGGACTACTGGGCTGACGGTTACGACTGGCGCTCCCGCGAAGCCGCATTGAACCGCTTCGATCAGTTCACCACTGAAATCGACGGCCTGGATATCCATTTCATTCATCAACACTCGCCGCATGCCGATGCTTTTCCGCTGCTGATCACCCACGGCTGGCCGGGATCGATCGTGGAGTTCCACAAGGTGATCGAGCCGCTGGTCGAAGCCGGGTTCCACGTGGTGTGCCCGTCGCTTCCCGGATACGGCTTCTCCGGCAAGCCGGCGAAGTCCGGATGGGGCGTCGAGCGGATCGCGCAGGCGTGGGAGACGCTGATGGGCCGCCTCGGCTACGACCGCTACGGCGCGCAGGGCGGCGACTGGGGTGCGGCCGTCACGACACAGATCGGTCGCAACCGCGGCCACTGCGTCGGGATCCACCTGAACATGCCGATCGCCCGGCCGGCGGCGGGTGCCGGCGATCTCACCGACGACGAGCAGCAAGCCCTTGCGGCGTACGCAGAGCACAGCAAGTGGGGGACCGGCTACTCCAAGCAGCAATCCACTCGACCGCAGACGCTCGGATACGGGCTCGTCGATTCGCCGGTCGGACAACTGGCCTGGATCGTCGAGAAGTTCTGGGCGTGGACGGACTGCGACGGGCATCCGGAAAATGCGGTCAGCCGCGACGAACTGCTCGACAACGTGATGCTCTACTGGGCGACCGGTAGCGGCGCATCCTCAGCGCGGCTGTACTGGGAGAGCTTCAACAGCTTCATCACCGATGGCCGTGTCGAATTGCCCACGGGCGTCGCGTCTTTCCCCAAGGAAATCTTGCGTGCTCCGCGACGCTGGTGTGAAGCCGCCTACAACATCACCCACTGGTCGACGATGCCGCGCGGTGGGCACTTCGCGGCACTCGAGCAGCCTGAGCTGTTCATCGATGACGTGCGAAAGTTCTTCGCGACGATCCGTTGAACATCCGCCCACGCCCGCGCCGGGCATCCAGCGCGTAGGCGCCGCCGCCGGCGAAGATCAACAGAAAGAAGACGAAGCAGTACGTCACCGCGGCCTCACCGTGGTTGTTGATCGGGAAAAACCCTTGCGGCAGATGGACGCTGAAGTAGGCGACGGCCATTTCGCCGCACGCCACAAAAGCGGCCGCGCGAGTGAATAGGCCCGGAATGATCAGCGCGCTAGTGATGACTTCGATCCAGCCCGCGTAGTAGGCCGGCCACAGGCCAACCGGGACTTGGTAGTGCGCCGGCCAGCCAATCAATGTCGACAAGCCCTCGCACAGAAACAGCAGGCCGAACACCACGCGGAAAACCGTGAGGGCAATCGGATAGTACGAATTGAGCCGTGTCTCGAGACTGCGCGTCATGCGCCGACGATATACGTGTTTACAACTGCGCCCAGACCGACTTCGTCTTCATGTAGATGTCGATGCCCTCTTTACCGAACTCGTGACCCCACCCGGACTGCTTATAGCCACCGAACGGCACGTCGTGGTCAAACACCAACTGGCAGTTCACCTGAACGCTGCCCGCCTGCAGCCGCTTGACGATCCGGTGGGCGCGTCCGACGTTTTCCGTCCAGGCAGTCGCCGCCAGGCCGTAGGTGGTGTCGTTGGCCATCGCCACAGCCTCGTCTTCATCGTCGAACGGCAGGATGCTCACCACCGGTCCGAAGATCTCCTGTTGGTAGAGCCGCATGCCCGGGTCGACGTTGGTCAGCACTGTCGGGTGCACGAAGTAACCCTTGCGGTCCAGGCGGTAGCCGCCGGTGACCACGTCGACGCCGTCGCTGCGGCCCTCTTCGATGAAGCCCATCACCCGGGTCAGCTGCTTCTGGCTGATCAACGGGCCGCTGACGCAACCCTCCTCGCTCGGCGCGCCGAGCTTGAACGTATTCGCCATCGCCGCAATGCCTTCCACCACCCGGTCGTACACACCGCGTTGCACGAAGATTCGCGATCCGCAGACGCAGCCCTGTCCGGAGTGCACGAAGATGCCCAGCGACGCCATCAGGATGGCTTTGTCCAGGTCGGCGTCGTCGAAGATCAGCACCGGTGACTTCCCGCCGAGTTCGAGTGTGACCTTCTTCAGGTTGCCGGCCGATGCCCGCACGATCTCCTTGCCGACCTCCGTCGACCCGGTGAACGCGACTTTCTCGACGTCGGGATGCGCGCTGATCGCGGCGCCCGCGGTGTGGCCGTAGCCGGTCAGCAGGTTGACGACTCCGTCGGGGACGCCGGCCTCATGGACCAGCTTGTCGAGCAGAAGAGCCGAAAGTGGGGTTTCTTCAGCGGGTTTCACCAGCATGCTGCAGCCGGCGGCGAGCGCCGGCGCCAGCTTGGCGCTCGCATTGAAGATCGGGCCGTTCCACGGGAAGATCAGCCCGACCACGCCATAGGGCTCCTTGAGCGTGTAGGCGTGCATGTTGACGAACGTGTCGGTCGCGATGCCGTCGGTCTTCACGTCGTATGCGACGCCGTTGAGCTTCGAACACCAGCCGGCGTAGTAGCGGAAGAACTCCGAACAGGTCGACATCTGCAACTGCGCTTGCATCAGTGGCATGCCGGTGTTCAGCGAGTCGAGTTGGGCGAATTCTTCGGCGTGCTCGTCGATCAAGTCGCCGATGCGCCACAAGATCTTGGCCCGCTCGCGTCCCGGCAGCTGGGACCAGACGCCCGACTCGAACGAAGCTTTCGCCCGCGCGACGGCGTCGTTGACCGCTTCCGCCCCGCAGTCGGTGAACTCGGTGATCGGCTCCTCGGTGGCGGGGTCGATGACCTCAATGACGTCGCCGGCGCCGGGGCGCTTTCGGAGATCGTCCAATACCGTCTGCAGCGTCATGTGATCCCTTCCGTAGCCTGAATGCTGAGCACCTGCTTAGCATTGTCGATGCTGCCTGGTCAAGATCGGTGGCTAGCGCACGCCCAGTGTGCCGTCGAGGTACTGCGCACGGCAGGCGCGGCGGGCCAACTTGCCGCTGGTGGTGCGGGGGATAGCGCCGGCGGGGAGCAGCAGCACGTCGCTGACGCTGAGCAAGTGCAGGTGGGATACGGCCTGCCTGATCGCTTCAATTGCCGGTTGCGGATCGACGCGGCCGGTGCCCGGAGCCCGCTCGGCGACGATCACGAGCAGCTGGCCGCCATCCCCGTCGGGTACCGAGAATGCGGTCGCGTAGCCACGACGCACGAGAGGAGAGGCATCGGCGGCAGTGGCCTCGATGTCCTGCGGATAGTGGTTGCGCCCTTCGATCGTCACCACATCGGCGATGCGGCCGGTGACGTAGAGCTGACCATCGAGATAGACACCGAGATCCCCGGTGCGCAGCCAGCTGCTTTCGACGCTGGCACCGTCTGCGTGGCTGCCTTTCTTGCGCCGCGATTTCAGTTTGGCGCCGAAGATCGCTCGGGTCTGGTCGGGCATTGCCCAATAACCCCGGCCAATGTTGTTGCCCTGCAGCCAGATTTCGCCGACCCGGCCGTCGGGCAATTCGGATCCGGAATCGGGATCGACGATCACCGCCCACAGGCTGCGAGCTATCTGACCGCAGGACACCTGCTCGACAGCGCTCGGGGAGCCCGCCGGGACGCGTACCGCATTGCCGGCGGCCAGTTGCTCGCGGTCGAAATAAACCGCCGTCGCTTCGGCCTCGGGCTCGGTGGTTGCGACGAACAGAGTTGCCTCGGCGATACCGTACGAGGGTTTGAACGCTGTGCGCGGTAATCCGTAGGGTGCAAACGCTTTATTGAATGTCTTGATCGCGTCGATGCTGACGGGTTCGGAACCGATGATCATCACGACGTTGCGCAGATCGATGTCATCACCTTGCGTGGGCAGGCCACGCTGTGCGGCCCACTCGTAGGCGAAGTTCGGCGCGGCGGTGACCACCCGGCCTTCCCGCGAGCCGGCCGACAAGGCCTGGATCCACCGCTGGGGCCGTCGCACGAATGCCGTCGGCGACATCAGCGTGGAATGTCCGCCGTACAGCGCCGGAAAGCCGATCATCGACAAACCCATGTCGTGGTAGAGCGGTAACCAACTGACGCCGTGGGTGTTTCGGTCCCGCAGGTCGATTGACAAAATCATCTGCACCAGGTTGGTTCCGACTGCGCGATGGGTGACTTCCACGCCGACGGGGGGCCGCGTCGAGCCCGAGGTGTACTGCAAATGGGAAACGTCGTCCAGGTCGAGTGCAGTAGGCACGAACAGTTCTCCCACGGCATCGGGAATCTGGTCGATGACGACGACGTCCGGCCGAAGGCGCTCCGGGAGAGTGGCCAAGAACCCGTCGACTGCCTCTTTAGCCGCCGTTGTGGTGAGGACGAGACTGGGCTCCGAATCACGAAGGGCGGTATCGAGACGTTCGGCGTGGCCGGGCAATTCGGGGGCGAACAACGGCACCGCGATGGTCCCCGCCTTGATCGCCGAATAGAACCCGACGACGTAGTCGATGCCTTGGGGTGCGAGGATCGCCACCCGCTCACCGCGACCGGCGGCTTGTTGCACGCGCGCGCCGACCGCTTGCAACCTGGCCCCAAACCTGGTCCAGGTCACTTCCTCGGTGCGCACATCAGCCGCGCCGCTGTGGTCCAGATAGCGATACGCGGTCAGATCACCGGCATTCGCGATGTTGCGGTCGATGAGCGAAATCAGTGTGACGCCCGGCGGTAGGGCGACGCCGCCCTGCGCATCCAGGCATTCTTCGATCTGCAGCAGCCCGGTAGCGCTATCCATACGCGAAAGTCTAGGCGCGCAGGGGATAGTCCCTGCCGATCATCCCGACACGGAACCAGAGCAGACTAGGTCGCGTCTGACAGTTGATCGAGTTGCTCGTCCTGCTCTCTTCGAGCGCCGAAACCATTGTGCGATTGCAAACCCGGACGGGAAATGCGATCTTGTCGCTATTGCGCACAGTAGCCTTGGAGCGGACACGCGCGCAGCAAGATTCAACAATGGGGCCTGGCTTGGAAGTATTGCCTGTCATTTACCGCATAGTGTTTGCGGCGGCTGGTCTGTCTGTGGTCCTGTTGCACGCATTGATCGACAACAACGTGGTTCATTGGAGTCCATGGATAGTTGTTGCTGTGGCCACCGCAGTCGGTGCACTCGCGTTCCTCGACAACATTCGGGTGATCTTTTACAAGTATCAGGCATATCAGCGTGAGAAAGCTCGGTCGGAGATGCATAAGCCGCTTATCGCCGCGCTTAACTCCATCACCGAGGCCCGTGAAACGCCGTTGGAAGTCCTGGGTATCAGCGTGTTCGCCGTACGCAGGGGCTGGGACCTGAGGTGGTGGGTTGTGCCGTGGTGGGCCAAACTACTGAAACAGATCTTTCGGTTCCGTCTCAGCGACTATCCCCCCGACGCTGCTGTTCGGTGGACCAAGGGGAAGGGCGCTATTGGCGCGTGTTGGGAGAGTGGTGTTCCCGTACTACATGATCGCCGCGACGCTGCTGCTCGCTACGGTGAAAAAGGCCGACGGCCCGATAAGAAAAGTTATAGACAGTTGCCAGAAGAAGTTCGTTCCCGCTTCACGCACCATGAGTTCATTCAGACGATCGACAACTGGGGCGAAATTCTGGCCATGCCAATCAAGTCCGAGAAGACCGGCCGTCTTGTCGGTGTGCTATCGATTGACTGCCTGATGAGGTACTACACGAGACCTGACATGACAGTGCTGGCGGGCGAGGACATAAAAGTATTCGCAGGCCTCGCCGCCTCGGTTGTGCAAGGCGACGTGCCTAGGTTCTAAACTCGTGAAGCATAGGAAGGAAGGCCATGGCAATGCCAGAGATGTCTCCGCAAGACGCTGCTGCCCTTTACGAGAGAAAGGTCCGTGACCTCGACCCGAGCCCAGCAGTCGAGCAGCGTGTCGAGCGTCGCGTCAGCGAGTACCAGCAGGAAGCAGAAGAGCGGGTGGCACACAGCTGAGTTGCGGCCGCATTGCAGGGGCTTAGGTGGTCCTTGCAATCAAAGATGCCTATCTATGCACCACCGCGAACTCCCACCACTCAGCAACCGTGCGGTGATCGCCGAGTGGTGGAGTCGCTCGAAAACTGCAGCAGATGATCTACTGCCCTTTAAACGTCGTAGTAGAGCGCGAACTCGTACGGGTGCGGCCGCACCTGAACGGGCAGGATCTCGTTCTCGCGCTTGAAGCTGATCCACGTCTCGATCAAGTCAGGCGTGAAAACGCCTCCCTCGGTGAGGTATTCGTGGTCTGCCTCGAGGCGGTCGATGACCGCGGCCAGTGAGGTCGGGGCCTGTGGGATGTTGGAGGCCTCCTCCGGCGGCAGCTCGTAGAGGTCCTTGTCGACCGGCGTCTGCGGCTCGATCTTGTTCTTGATGCCGTCCAGACCCGCCATCAGCATGGCCGAGAACGCCAGATACGGGTTGCCCGACGAGTCGGGGCAACGGAACTCCAGCCGCTTGGCCTTCGGGTTGGTGCCGGTGATCGGGATACGGACACACGCCGAACGGTTGCGCTGGCTGTACACCAGGTTGATCGGCGCCTC
>DAIODV010000077.1:0-12146 GCA_036746615.1 Mycobacterium sp. | reverse complement strand
ATCGACGCGTTGTGGACGCAAGGCTTGTTGGGCGCGCAGCGACGTGCCGAGCTGGCCGGGATAGACCTCGTGGCGCTGACGGCAGCACTCGAGTCCGCCGGCAAAGCGGCCGCGCTGACTGTCGCGCGTGCGGGTGCCGACCTCCCGGATCGGGCCGCCCTGGACACCGCCGCCAGCTAACCTGGCGGTCACTATGCGCACTGCGTGGGCCGGATGGATTGGCGCAACGGCGGCCGACAGCAACGAAGTCGCGTTGCAGAAGCGTCTCGCAGTTGTGCTGTGCGCGGGGACGTTTCCGTTCACGGCGCTCTGGAGTGTCGTCTATCTGCTGGTGCACGCCCCGATGGCCGCCGCAGTACCGGCGTTCTACACCGTTTTCACGCTGCTGAACACCGCATTGTTCGCCTGGACCCGCAATCTCGAGTCCTATCGGTTCACCCAGCTGCTGCTGATCCTGATTCTGCCGTTTCTGGTCACGATCGCGCTGGGCGGCTTTCGGCAGTCCAGCGCGGTCATCATCTGGGCGGCACTGTGTCCACTCGGCTCGCTGTTGCTCGAAGAGCCAAAACGGACGCTGATTTGGATCGTCGGCTTCGTGACGCTGCTTCCTATCACCGCCCTGCTGCAGCCTCATCTGACTCCGGCGCATCTCCCCGACGCGTTCGTGACGTGGTTTTTCGTGCTCAACCTGGGCACGGTGATTGCGGTGGTATTCGGGCTGCTGCATTACTTCGTGCGACGCCGCAATTTCTTCCAGGAAAGCTCAGAGATGTTGCTGCTCAACATCCTTCCGAAAGAGATCTCCGAGGCGCTGAAGACCCAACCGCGTGCGATCGCCGCGCACTACGAGGCGGCCAGCATTCTGTTCGCCGACATCGTCGAATTCACCCCGATGGCGGCGACCATGACGCCACTGACGCTGGTCGACCTGCTCAACGACGTGTTCGAGTGCTTCGACGATCTGGCCGACAAGTACGACCTGGAGAAGATCAAGACAATCGGCGACTGCTACATGGTCGCCGCCGGTGTGCCGCGGCCCCGCGTCGATCACGCGCAAGCGCTAGTCAACTTCGCGCTCGACATGCGAGACGAGATCGGCAAGCGGACGTTCGGCGGGCGCAGACTTGCCTTCCGCATCGGCATCAACTCCGGCCCGGTGGTCGCCGGCGTCATCGGCCGCAGGAAATTCATCTACGACCTGTGGGGCGAGACGGTGAACATGGCAAGCCGCATGGAGTCGCACGGCGAAATCGGCGTCATCCAAATCACCCGAAATACGTTCGACCTTGTCAACGGTGAATTCGATTGCGAGGCTCGCGGGATGATCGAGGTCAAGGGGGCAGGTCGGGTTGCGATCTGGCACGTGACCGGCAGGAAGCCGGCCAGCAGCGGGTAAGCGCTTATCCGGACGGCCGTATGGGCATACTGACACCTATGCGTTCCATCTGGAAGGGTTCGATCTCCTTCGGGCTGGTCAACGTCCCGGTCAAGGTGTACAGCGCGACCGAGGACCACGACATCAAATTTCATCAGGTGCATGCCAAGGACAACGGTCGCATTCGGTACAAGCGCGTGTGCGAGGTGTGCGGTGAAGTTGTCGAGTACCGCGACATCGCACGGGCATACGAATCCGATGACGGCCACATGGTGGTGATCACCGACGACGACATCGCAACCTTGCCCGAAGAGCGCAGCCGCGAAATCGAAGTGCTGGAATTCGTGCCGGCCAGCGACCTCGACCCGATGATGTACGACCGCAGTTACTTCCTCGAGCCCGAGGGCAAGTCAACCAAATCGTATGTCCTGCTTGCCAAGACGCTGGCCGAAACGGATCGGGTGGCGATCGTGCATTTTGCTTTGCGTAACAAAACCCGGCTTGCGGCGTTGCGGGTCAAGGATTTCAGCAAGCGCGACGTGATGGTGATCCACACGCTGTTGTGGCCCGACGAGATTCGAGACCCCGACTTCCCGGTGCTGGACAAAAAAGTCGAGATCAAGCCCGCCGAATTGAAGATGGCCGGGCAGGTTGTCGAGTCGATGGCCGATGACTTCAACCCGGACCGCTATCACGACGACTACCAAGAGCAGCTGCACGAGCTGGTGCAAGCCAAACTTGAAGGCGGAGAAGCCTTTACCACCGAGGAGCAGCCTAAAGAGCTCGACGAGACCGAAGACGTGTCCGATCTGTTGGCGAAGCTTGAGGCCAGCGTGAAGGCGCGGTCGGACGGCGGGAAGTCGGCGGCGAAAAAGGCTGCCAAGAAGGCACCGGCGAAAAAGGCCGCGGCGAAAAACGCACCCGCCAAGAAGACGCCCGCCAAGAAGACGGCCGCCAAGAAGGCACCGGCCAAGGCCGGCTCGAAGTCCTAACTGTCACTGGTACCGCGCGGCCCACCACCGGTACACGTCGTCGATGCTGCCGCCCGCGGGTCCTCCCATCAATGCGAGAACTCGTCGCGAACTGATGGTCCATTCGATATAGGGATATTCGGCGCGGTTGTAACACACGAACTTTCCTGCCGACCAGTTCTGTATTCCTTGATGGCCCATACATGGCTTCTGCCACATGTCGGGTGCGTCAATGCTGATTTGGCTATCCACGTCACGGTCGGCAGGAAGCACGGAATAGCGCAGCATCCGAACCTCGCTCACGCCGGGATCGCAGTACACGGTGAAATCAGCGCCGACGCTGGAATCCGGACCCCGCAATGTGCAGTGGTCGGCACTCGGAACCACAGTCAACAAATCGCTACCCGACGATGGTGGCGGCCCTGGCGAAACTGCCCCGCCCGCAACGTCACTCGATGTCGAAGATGATGGCGTGTCGCTCGCCCTCGAAGACGACGATGGTCCACCGACGCTGACTGTGTTGCCGTCCGGCTTCCGCGGCTGGATGGCGATGACGATTCCTACAATCACGACTGCGACAACGGCCGCGGCGCCGACGGCGGTCCAAATCTTCGCGCGCCGGCTCACCCGCTGCTGCGGCGGTGGCGGTCGCCTCCACGGAGGTGCCGTACCGGGCGCGTCGACGAAATACCCGGGCGCCTGAGGTGGTTGCGGCGCCGTGAGAAGCGGTGCGGTATAGCCGGCCGAAGCTGATTTCGCGTCGACGGAGGCGAGGATGGCTTCGACATCGGTTCGGGTTCGGTAGGTGACGTCTTCGCGGTCGTGCAACTTGCGCAGCAGCGTGACGATGTCGCTGCGGGCGGCGTCGTGCTGACCGTCTTCTCGCAGTCCCACTTCCAGTTGTGCGACCAGCGCCGCCTGATCTCGCGGAGTGAGATAGTCCGGGCTCGAGATTGTGGTGTAGAGCCGGATCAAATACTCAAAGGGCACAGGCGGTTCGTCGGGCAGCGGTTCTGTCAGGGGTTGACGCCGGGTCCGCTCGCGGTGCAGCGCGGCACTTAGCCGCATTGCCGTTCCGGGCGTGGCCTGGCGATAGTCGATCGTCTGAACCGTCGCCAAAGGATTGAGTTGCATGCTGTCGACCGAACCGACCTGCACGGGAAGGATCGGCAGCCCGAGCGCCTGCGCGTAACGCAGCTCGGCCTGGCAGGGCTTCGAGTCGATCGAGCTTTGCGACAACGCGAAGATGAACACGTCGCAGCCACGAATCTGTTCGAGGATCGCGCGCCACCATGCTTCGCCACCGGCGAGCCGTTGGTCCATCCATACCTGCTCGTCAGCGTCTTGCAAATCCTGCGTGAGACTTCTGACCGCGTCCCGGTCCCGGCTCGAGTAGCTGACAAACACCGTCACGGCGGGCTCCTCTAAACCAGGTCTGAATAGCAGGCAGCGTAGTTGCGCCGCACACGAGCGTGAAACTGTTGCGAGATTTGGGTGATTTTTTCGCAACAGCTTCACGCTGGCTTGACCTATCCGCAGACCCGCCCAAGAAAAACTAGAACGTGTTTCAGAAATGGGGTTCCGCAAGCGCGGCCGTCTTGTTACGGTGACGCCCGTGATCCTGGATAAATTCCGACTTGACGACAAAGTCGCGGTCGTTACCGGTGGTGGTCGCGGTCTCGGCGCAGCCATCGCGCTGGCATTCGCCGAGGTCGGCGCCGACGTCGTCATCGCCTCGCGCACCCAATCCGAACTAGAGGCCGTCGCCGAACAGGTCCGAACCACGGGCCGCCGCGCCCACGTGGTCGCCGCGGACCTGGCCCACCCCGAGGCGACGGCGGAGCTGGCCGGCCAGGCCGTCGAGGCCTTCGGGCGGCTGGACATCGTCGTCAACAACGTCGGCGGCACGATGCCCAACGCGCTGCTGACCACCTCGACCAAGGACCTCAAGGACGCGTTCACCTTCAATGTCGGCACCGCGCATGCGTTGACCACTGCCGCCGCGCCGCTGATGCTCGAGCACTCCGGCGGCGGCAGCATAATCAACATCACTTCGACGATGGGACGGGTTGCGGGCCGCGGTTTCGCCGCCTACGGCACCGCCAAGGCCGCGCTCGCGCACTACACCCGGCTGTCCGCACTGGACCTGTGCCCGCGAATCCGGGTCAACGCCATCGCACCGGGGTCGATCGCCACCTCGGCGCTCGACATCGTCGCCTCCAACGACGAGCTCCGCGAGCCGATGGAAAAGGTGACACCGATGCGCCGCCTCGGCGACCCTGACGAGATCGCTGCCGCCGCAGTCTATTTGGCTTCACCTGCGGGCGCCTACCTGACCGGCAAGGTGATTGAAGTCGACGGCGGCATCACCTTCCCCAACCTCGACCTACCGATTCCGGACCTGTGAGCATGGCCATTCGCGTCGCCCAGATCGGCACCGGCAACGTCGGCGTCCATGCGCTACGGGCATTGATCACCAATCCGGAATTCGAGCTCACCGGGGTGTGGGTGTCATCGGACGCCAAAGCCGGCAAGGACGCCGGAGAGCTTGCTGGACTTAAAGATTCGACCGGCGTCACCGCGACCACAGACTTGGACGCGGTGCTGGCCACCAAGCCGCAGTGCGCGGTCTACACGGCGTTGGCCGACAACCGGTTGCCCGACGCCATGGAAGATTACCGGCGCATCCTCGCCGCCGGGATCAACGTCGTCGGCAGCAGTGCGGTCTTTTTGCAATATCCGTGGCAGGTGCTTCCGCAAGAGATGCTGAAGCCGATCGAAGACGCTGCACGAGAAGGTAATTCGAGCCTGTTCGTCAACGGCATCGATCCCGGGTTCGCGAACGATCTGCTGCCGCTGGCGCTGGCCGGCACCTGCCAGAGCGTCCAGCAGATCCGCTGCATGGAGATCGTCGACTACGCCACCTACGACAGTGCGGCGGTCATGTTCGACGTGATGGGCTTCGGCAAGCCGCTCGACGAGATCCCGATGCTGCTGCAACCCGGGGTGCTGAGCCTGGCCTGGGGATCGGTGGTGCGCCAACTCGCCGCGGGCCTGGGCCTGGAACTCGACACGGTCGAAGAGATGTATGTGCGCGAACCCGCACCCGAGGACTTCGACATCGCCTCCGGGCACATCCCCAAGGGCAGCGCCGCCGCGCTGCGGTTCGAGGTCCTCGGCTTGGTCAAGGGCGACCCCGTCGTCGTCCTGGAACACGTCACCCGGCTGCGCGAAGACCTGTGCCCGGACTGGCCGCAGCCCGCTCAGCCGGGCGGCTCCTACCGCATCGAGGTCACCGGCGAACCGTCATATGCCGTCGACGTCTGCTTGAGCAGCCCCAACGGCGACCACAATCACGCCGGCCTGGTAGCCACGGCGATGCGCGTCGTCAATGCCATCCCGGCTGTGGTGGCCGCCCCGGCCGGAATCCGGACCACACTGGACCTGCCGCTGGTCACCGGGCGCGGCCTCTACATCGCGGGCTAGACATTTCGGCTAACCTAACTTTCTTATTCGTTAGATGAAAGTGAGTTAGGTGTCGGAGGAGACCCGCGCCCCACTCAAGACGGGCTGGTATCTGCTCGGCCCGGCATTCGTCGCCGCGATCGCCTATGTCGACCCCGGCAATGTGGCCGCCAACGTCAGCGCGGGCGCGCAGTTCGGCTTCCTGCTGCTGTGGGTCATCGTCATCGCCAACGTGATGGCGGGTCTGGTGCAATACCTGTCAGCGAAGCTGGGGCTGGTGACCGGGCGCTCGCTGCCGGAAGCAGTCGGGGCCCAACTGAGCCGACGGGCCCGGCTGGCTTATTGGGCGCAGGCCGAGATTGTCGCGATGGCCACCGACGTTGCCGAGGTGATCGGCGGGGCGATCGCGCTACGCATCCTGTTCGGTCTCCCGCTGTTGGTCGGCGGAGCGATCACCGGGCTGGTGTCGTTGCTGCTGCTGAGAATCCAAGACCAGCGCGGCCAGCAATTGTTTGAACGCGTCATCACCGGACTGCTGCTCGTGATCGCGATCGGGTTCACGGCCAGCTTCTTCGTCGCGACACCGCCGCCCAGCGCCGTCATCGGCGGACTGGTGCCGCACTTCCGGGGAAAGGAAAGCGTGCTGCTGGCCGCCGCCATCCTGGGTGCGACGGTGATGCCGCATGCGGTGTACCTGCATTCCGGCCTGGCCCGCGACCGACACGGCCATCCCGAGCCCGGGCCGCAGCGGCGGTGGCTGCTACGCGTCACCCGAGCCGACGTCGGGCTGGCGATGGTGGTGGCCGGCGCGGTGAACGCCGTGATGCTGCTAGTGGCTGCGCTCAACATGCGCGAGCGCGGCGGCACGGGTTCCATCGAAAGCGCTTACGCAGCCGTGCATGACACCGTGAGCCCGACGATCGCGGTGTTCTTCGCGATCGGATTGCTGGTATCCGGCTTGGCGTCGGCATCAGTGGGCGCATACGCGGGCGCGATGATCATGCAGGGGTTGCTTTATCGATCGATTCCGATGCTGATGCGACGGCTGGTGACGCTGACGCCCGCGCTGGTGATTCTGGCTCTGGGGGTCAATCCCACCCGCTCGTTGGTGCTGTCGCAGGTCGTGCTGTCGTTCGGCATTCCGTTCGCGCTGCTCCCGTTGGTCCGATTGACCAGCGATAGGGCGTTGATGGGAGTCGACGCCAATCACCGCATCACGGCGGCTATCGGGTGGCTGGTCGGCGTGGTGATCAGCTTGCTCAATGTGGCGCTGATCTACCTCACCGTAAGCGGTTCGGCATAAGCGTCATCCCGCAATCGCATCCGAGGATCTGATCTCGACCTGGTCGCCCGGGTTGAAGTAGCGCTCTGTCCCGTCGGTGAACGTCACCGTGCACACTTCGGGCAGGAAACTGCCTTCGTGGGGGTGCAATTCGCAGATCACCCTCGCTTTGACCCGCTTCCAGGCATCGTCGCCTTCGCCATACTCGCGGACGAAATACCCAGGCAGGCGGTTGGTCAGGTCAACTGCCCGCATGCGGAGGACTCGACCGGGTGTCGTAGGCATGATTCCGATTCTGCCTTCTGGTGATCTTGATTGCCTGCCGAGCCGCAGTGTGACGCTAGGTCGGGCTCGGCATGGGACGCACGACTTTGGCCTTCGGCTCCACCGGCGGCCCGAGCGCCAGGAGTTCGTCGAGCAGCGCGTCCATCTGACTTACCGGCGGCAGCGCGCCGCCCCGCTGGCGGTATGCACTCCGAACGCCGGCCAGCCGTCGCAATTCCCGTTTGATGGTGTCCCGGTCCCGTGTGCCGTCTACCGAAGCGCTCATTGAGTGATCGTTGCACCGGAACATGAACGCCAACAGCGTGACGCGCCGGAATTAACCTCGCGGTCACCCCCCGCTCAGATCACCGTGTCGCTGTCGCCGTCCAAGAGTTGTTGCGGGACTTGGCCGAACACGTAGCGCCCAGCGACGGGGTCGAGTGCGAAGGTCCAGATCACGTCGTATCGGTCGTCCGGCCACGCGGGAGGTATGGCGGTGCCGTCGACGACGGGAAAGCCCCGCACGAGCGCCGGGATGCGCTGGTGTTCATAGCAGATCAACACCACCTCGGCGCCGCTGGAAAGCACCGCGTCGGCGAACGCGGCTTCCTGGCCGATCAGGTCGGGCGACTCAATGGGCACGCCGAGCCGCCGGCTGAGACCGAGCAGCGTCTCGTAGGGCCGGTGAATTTTCGTCACCGCCGCGTCGCCGTAGGCAGTGGCGAACAAGGCCGTGGGAGTGCGCAGGCCCACCTTCGGCGCGACCGCGGGGCTGAACAACGCGGCCAGCGCGCCGGCGCGTTGCCACCCCTTCGGCGACAACGAATATGGGTTGCGATTCCCGTCGACATCGACCCCGAACGGCGGCCGTGATGCGTCGGTCGGCTTCTCGCCGTGACGAATGAGGTAGAGCTGCTGTGGCAGCTGCGCCGGTTGCGCCCAGCCGCGCTGAATACCCAGCGATACTGCCCCGGCAAATATGCCGCCGATCACGCCAATCGCCGCGCGCCGAGACAGCGAGGCACTGCTCCACCGGTCGATCCGATCCTCGGTCAAGGCCTCATTGAACATCACGACCAGCGGCAGCGACGAGTAATCGCCCCGCTACCATCGAAGCCAGTGTCTGCGCGACGTCATATCTATTTCGCGTACGGGTCGAACCTGTGCGTGCGGCAAATGGCGCTACGTTGCCCCGACGCCACCAATCCCCGCCGCGCCGTGTTGGCCGACCATGACTGGCTGATCAACCAGCGCGGGGTGGCCACCGTCGAGCCGTTCAACGGCACGGCGGTGCACGGAGTCGTCTGGCACATCTCCGACCACGACCTGGCCACCTTGGACAGCGCCGAGGGCGTGCCGCGGCGTTACCGACGCGACCAGCTGACCGTGCACACCGACGACGGCCCATCCGACGCCTGGGTGTACATCGACCACCGGGTGCATCCCGGCCCGCCGCGGCCGGGCTACCTGGAACGCATCATCGACGGAGCAGTGCACCATCGGTTGCCGCAGCGTTGGATCGACTTTTTGCGCCGATGGGATCCGGCTCGTTGGCCCCGCCCACGGTCGCGGCCCACAACGCCTGCGCCCCAATCGCTTTCCGAACTGTTAGGCGAAGCCGGCGTGAGCGAAGTCAGCCGACTGCGGTCGCGCTTCGGCTTTCTTGCCATTCACGGCGGCGGTCTTGAGGAGATGACCGACGTAATCGCCGAACGCGCAGCCGATGCGGCCGACGCGTCGGTCTATCTGGTGCGGCACCCTGACCGCTATCCACATCACTTGTCGTCGGCGCGCTTTCGCCCTGACCAGTCGGCGCGCTTGGCGGAGTTCCTCGATCACGTCGACATCGCGATCTCGCTGCATGGATACGGCCGAATCGGCCGCGGTACGCAGCTGTTGGCCGGCGGCAGCAACCGCGCGCTGGCCACACACGTCGCTGATCATCTCGACCTGCCCGGCTATCAGGTTGTCACCGACATCGACCAGATCCCCGTCGAACTCCGCGGGTTGCATCCGCATAACCCGGTCAACCGGACACGAGATGGCGGCACCCAGCTGGAATTACCGAGCCGCGTGCGGGGTATCAGCCCGCGCAGTCCCCTGCCCAGCGATGACGGATTGTCGCCGGTGACTTCTGCTCTGGTGCAAGGCCTTGTCGCCGCCGCACGGTCCTGGAAATTGCATTAGTGAACAACTATCCGATCGGAGTTGCCTGATGGCGCAGGAAACGTCGCGTCCGTTTCGTTTTTCGATTGGCATCCACAGCGCCAAGTCGAGCGCTGCACTGCGGGACAAGGCACGACGCTTGGAGGACGCCGGATTCGACGTCCTTCATCTGCCCGACCACATCGGTGCCCCGGCACCGTTTCCGGTACTGACTGCGATCGCGGCGGCAACCTCGACCGTGCGGCTGGGAACCTACGTTCTCAACGCGTGCTTCTACAAGCCCGCCTTGTTGGCTCGTGACGCGGCCGCTGTTAACGACCTCAGCGACGGCCGCCTCGAACTCGGCCTCGGCGCGGGATACGTCAAGGAAGAATTCGATGCCGCTGAGTTGCCGTACCCGAGCGCCGGGCAACGCGTCGAGTACCTGCGCCACGTCACCATATACCTCAAGGAGCATCTGGCGGAGGTGCCAATCCTGATCGCCGGCAACGGAAATCGGTTGCTGACGGTGGCCGCCCAGCATGCCGACAAGATCGGCTTGACGGGTGCCAACAACGCGCTGGCCGAACGCATCGAGTTCGTCCGCGCCGCCGCCGGTGACCGATTTGCCGATCTCGAGCTGAATTTGGCGATCACAGCGGTGTCAGATGCCTCCGGGAAACCCGACCTATCGATGACCCGCAGATATGCGCCCGATCTCTCGGACGAGCAATTGCTCGCGCTGCCAGCCGTGCTGAGTGGATCGCCCCGCGACATCGCCGACACCTTGCGCGGCTACCGCGAAACCTACGGGCTGACTTCAGTCACCGTGCAGGAGCACCACGCCGAGACCTTCGCCAAGGTGATCGCGGAGTTCCGATGACCGTTATCGATCAGCTGCCGAAGGCGGGTGGCAGTTCGTTTCGGTTCGATCGGGCGGAATTAGCCGGAGCCGTCGGCGATCTCGGAGTTCTTGTGCCGATCGCGGTGGCGCTGATCGTCAAGAACGGCCTGACGCCGACGGCGGTGCTGTTGCCGGCTGGGCTGCTGTACGTGGTGGCCGGCCTGGTGTATCGGCTACCCGTACCGGTGCAGCCGTTGAAGGCGTTCGGGGCAATCGCGATCGCGCACGGTTTCGGCGCCGACGAGATCGCCGCGGGCGCCCTGCTGATGGGCATTATTTTTTTGGTGCTCGGAGCCTCGGGGCTGTTGGACTGGGTCGCAAAAGTGTTCCCGCAGCCAATCATTCGCGGTATTCAGCTCTCGGTAGGACTGCTGTTTTGCGAACTGGCGTGGAAGCTGGTGTCCACAACACCGAAAGCCTTTACCGACCATCGGCATTCGGTGTGGTGGCTAGGGGGCGTCACCGTGCTGGTGATCGCGGTGGCGCTGCTGTTGCGGCGCCGCCAGATCACCCTGCTCTTTGTGGCGATCGCCATCGTGGCGATGGTGCTGGCATTCCACGGCTCGGTGCGCTTCGGCCCGTCGGCGGTGCACACTCCGCACCTGAGCTGGGCCGCGTTCTCCGCCGCAGCGGTCGCGCTGGTGCTGCCACAGTTCCCGTTGTCGTTTGCCAATTCGTGTTTGGCCACCGCCGACACCGCCCGCGCCTACTTTGGCGAGGCAGCGCGGCGGGTGCGCCCAGGCCGGTTGGCCATCACTATTGGTCTGGCCAACCTGTTCGCCGGCACGATCAGCGGGATGCCGGTCTGCCACGGCGCCGGCGGCATGACCGCACATCGCAGCTTCGGTGCCCGCAGCGGCGGCGCGCCAATCATGTTGGGCAGCATCCTGATCACGCTGGCGCTTGCGATCGGCGCGACGCTGACCGCTGCGCTTGCTGGGTTCCCGGTGCCGATCCTGGCGGGCCTGCTGACAGTCGCAGGCTTGCTGCACATCACGCTGCTGAAAGATCTGCGCGGCCGCTGGCATTGGGCGCTAGCGCTTGCGGTCGGAATCACCGGGTTTCTCAGCAACCTGGCCGTCGCGCTCTCCTGTGCACTTGTGATTTGGTGGGCGGCCCGCTGGATTCAGCGCTCGCGCGCCCGCGGCTAGCTCACTGCGGGTGGTCTCCTCCGGCGAGTTGGTCCAGCGCATGGTCCAGCACATCGGCGAGCACCCCGAGGCCGTCGCGCACCCCGCCCGTCGAACCCGGCAGATTGACCACCAGGGTCCGCCCCGCCACGCCGCAGACGCCGCGAGACAGCACCGACGTCGGCACCTTCGGTAAACCGGACTGCCGGATGGCCTCAGCCAGCCCGGGAATCATGTAGTCGAGCACCGCCACGGTCTGGTCCGGGGTGCCATCGGTGGGTGAGATGCCGGTGCCGCCGGAGGTGATCACCACGTCGACAGCCGCGTCAATCGCGTCACGCAGCGCCTTGCCCACCGGCTCGCCGTCGGCGACGACCACTGGTTGTACGGTCGAGAACCCGTGCTGCGCAAGCCATTCCGAGATGATCGGTCCACATTGATCTTCGTAAACTCCGGCCGAAGCGCGGGTTGATGCGATGATGACGCGCGCCGATTTGTCTGCCATCAGCGCTGCCATGTTCCGTGCCGGCCGCCCTCTTTGCGCAGCACCCGAATGTCATCGATGCGCGCGGCCGGGTCCACGGCCTTGATCATGTCGTAAAGCGTCAGG
>DAIODV010000076.1:0-12197 GCA_036746615.1 Mycobacterium sp. | reverse complement strand
GCGGCGGCGGCCGCCATGGCGGGCGCAGCCGTGGAACAGGTGGCGTGGCTGAACGGCACCGCCGGGCAGGCCGAGCAGGCCGCAGCGCAAGCGGCGGCCGCAGCAAGCGCGTACGAGGCGGCATTTATCGCAACGGTGCCGCCGGTCGAGATTGCGGCCAATCGGGCGTTGTTGATGGCGTTGGTGGCGACGAACCTCTTGGGTCAGAACACCGCCGCGATCGTCGCGACCGAGGCGCAGTACGCGGAGATGTGGGCCCAGGACGCCGCCGCGATGTACGGCTATGCCGGAGCGTCATCGTCGGCATCGGCGCTGACTCCGTTCAGTCCGGCGGCGGAGTCAGCCAATCCCGCCGGACTCGCTGCCCAGGCCGCGGCCGTCACCCAAGCGCTTGGGTCTGCCAGCACGCAGGCCGCTGTACCCGACACGCTGGCCGGGCTGGCCGGGTTGACGCCGGCGCCGCCCTGGCTCGGTGACCTCGAGAGCCTCGCGGCCGCGCTCGGGTTGACCGGACACGTCTGGAACTCCAATGGCGATGGGTTGATCGTGGGGGGAGTGCTCGGCGACATGCTGGAGGGTCTGACCGGGTCGTCCACCTTGGACGCCAGTACCGGTTTCGACGCTTTCATTCGATTGGTCTCGCCCACGCGACTTTTCTCGACCGCGTTCAAAGACATCGATGGCCTCGCCCACAGCCTGGCGCCGCCGGCCGCGAAGACCGCAGCGAGTGTCGCCGAAGCGCTACCGCCCAGCCTTCCGGCCGCCGTCGTCCCCCGCGCTGCCACGGGAGTTGTGGGGAATGCGGCACTGGTCGGCAAATTGTCGGTACCACAGGCCTGGGCCGGCGTGCAGCCGACCACAAGTCCTGCTGTCGTGTCACTCGCCGGGCTCGGCACTCCGGTAGCCGCGGAGCCCGGCGCGACCCCGTTGGGTGGCGTACCGGTGATGGGCGGTGGAGCTGGCAGCCGCGGCCTCCAGTTTGCTTCTCCCCGTTATGGTTTCAAGCCGGTCGTCGTGCCACATCCTCCGGCGGGGGGATGAGGCAGATTACGGCGTGACCAAGATCTTGCAATGCCGTTCGGGGTCGGCGAGATCGTCGAAAGCCGTGCCGACATCCTCGAGCCCAACGTCGCCGGTGATCACCGGTGCGACGTCGATGTCACCTTCGGCGATCGCGCGCAAGGAATCGGCGAATTCGTTCGGATCGTAGGCGAGCACGAACTGGACGTTGATCTCCTTGGCAATGCCAAAGAGCGGATGCATGGTGTCGGGCTGCATGCACACTCCGGCCACCACCAGTCGAGTACCGGGCTTGGCGCGCAACAACACGTCATCGATGATGCCGGGGACCCCGACGGCCTCGAACACCACCGCGGGCTTAACCGTGTCGAACGGAGATCCCAATGCCGGGTCGACGGTCTGATGTGCGCCCATTGCTGCGGCCAGCTCACGACGCTTCGCCGTAAAGTCCGCAGCCACAATGGTTTCGACGCCGCGGAACTGAAGCGCCGCGATGATGGCGATGCCAATCGGTCCGCAGCCGAGCACCAGTGCGGCCTCGTCGCGCTGAATATTCGATTTGTTCACCGCATGCAGCCCCACTGCCATGGGTTCAGTCAGCGCCGCATGTTTTGGGTCCAACCCGTTCGGGATCGGCAGGAGCAACGGCGCCGAGAGCAGCATCCGCTCGGCGAAGCCGCCAACGGCGCTATTGCTGGTCATGATTGGCTCAACACCTTTGGATGACAATAAAACTGGAATTGACGTTACAAGGGTGCCCGGCGGGTGGGTTTCCGTATCAGGTCCGGCTTCGACGACTTCGGCGCTGAACTCATGGCCCATAAAGACGTCGTTGTTCAGATCGACCTTCATGCCGCCGGCGCCCATGCTGGCTGCCAGCTGATCGGTCAACGCGAGCATCTCGTCGCCGTGAGCGGCGAAATGAAGATCTGTCCCACAGATCCCGCACGACCGCACCTCGACCAGGACCTGGCCGGATTCGGGCACCGGATCGGGCACGTCGTCGCGATAGACCATGCGGCCGTCGCGTAATACCGCAGCACGCATCAGCTGTTCTCGCTTTCCAACTTGAGCTCATCGGTGTGCTCGGTGATCGCCTTCACCACCGCTTCGCCGGCGCGACCAAGTAGTTGCTCGCGCATGCCCTTGGCCCATTCGTGAGATGCCCGAGGCGCCTCCAGTTGACCTTTGAAATGCGGAATCACCTTGCGGGCGAACAGATCATAAGAGTGATAGGTCGCTTGCGGCGACGCCCAGTCGTGGCCGAGGAGCAGGAACCCGCCGAATCCGCCCGATCGCACCAGCAGATCCTCGATGTAGCCGATCGCGTCCTCGGGCGTTCCGATGCAGCAATTGCCTCTCGCCGCATAGTCTTCGACGAATTCCCGGGGTGACTGCGCGCCCTCCACCAGGTTGGCCAACGGCACGAATCCAGCAGCGCCGAAGTACTTCGCGAAGTCCTGCAGGCCATAGGTGCAGTCGTCGATGGCCTGATCTCTGGTGTCGGCCAGATGCAGGATGCCAAGCACTCGCCAATTGGCCCGGTCGGGCTCGTCGTGTCCGGCTTTGCCGGCTTGCTCGCTCACGACTTCCCAAGTGTTTTCCAGCGCCGCGTAGCCGCCCGGCACCGACATCGACAACGATAACAGTGAAGTGCCGAGCGCGCCGGCTAGCCGTGGGCCGGACGGCGAAATCATTGCAGCCGTTGAGATTTCCGGATAAGGCCAGGTGTAGGGACGGATGTGCAGCTGTGCGTCGCGCAGGGTGAACCAGTCCGAGTGGCGGTTGATCCGCTCTCCGGGTGCGGCGCGGAACAACGCCAGGATCGCCTCCAGCGATTCATGCATCATCCGGCGTTGTTCGACGGGGTCGATGCCCATCATGTACGCGTCCGACGGCAACGCGCCCGGACCGGTACCGAACATCACCCGGCCTCGGGTCAGGTGATCAAGCAACACCCAGCGGTCGGCGACCATCAGCGGATGGTGATAGGGCAGCGACACCACACCGGTACCCAGCCGGATGTGCTTGGTGCGTTCAGCCGCGGCGGCGATGAACACCTCTGGGCAGGCGATCAGCTCATAGCCGCCGGAGTGGTGCTCGCCGAACCACGCTTCGTCGAAGCCCAGACGATCCAGGGCGACCACTCGATCCATGTCGTATTCGAGTGCCGCCGTGGGTGATTGGCCGGTCGGGTGAAACGGTGTGATGAAGACACCGAAGTTAAGAGGGCGGCCGCTCACCACTGCACGCTCGTGAGGAAGTCCAGCACGATCTCATTGACCTGGTCCGGGCACTCCTGCTGCAGCCAGTGCCCGGCGCCGTCAATCATCACCTCACGGTAAGGACCGGTCACGACTTCGCGGGTTCGGTCGCGGCGCATGAAGCCCCCTACCGGATCGTCGGTACCGGCGGCGAACAATGCCGGCACCGAGATGGTGGCGGCAGGCGGGTCGGCCAGGATCTCCCAGTTGCGGTCCAGATTCCGATACCAGTTCAGCCCGCCGGTAAACCCGGTGCGGGTGAACTCGGCGATGTAGTGGTCGAGTTCCTCGGCGCTGATCCAGCTCGGCAGGCCGTCCGGTTCGGGTAGCCGCTCGATGAACCCCGCCGGACCGGGCTGGATCATCCGCAGCCCGGCGGCTTGGTCGTTCGGCGGTCGCAGACCGCCGATCATCCGCCGGATGGTCTTCGCCGGGTCGGCGTCTAGTTCAGCGTCGGCTACCCCGGGCTCTTGGAAATAGAGCATGTAGAAAAAGTTGTCGCCGAACAGCATGCGGAACGCCTGAGTCGGCGGAACCTGCGCGCGCGGCACCGGCGGCACGCTCAAACCGACCACGCCGGCGACCCGGTCGGGGTGCAGTTGCGCCGAATTCCACGCCACCGGGGCACCCCAGTCATGACCGATGAGCACCGCACGCTGCGCGCCGACGTCGTCGAGCAAGCCGATCACGTCGGCAGACAGCTCGGCGATGTTGTAGGCGGAGATGTCCTCGGGCCGGCTGGAGCCGCCGTAGCCCCCCTGGACCGGGGCCAGGACCTGGGAGCCCGCGGCGGCCAGTGCCGGGATCTGGTGACGCCACGAATAGGCGAGCTCCGGAAAACCGTGGGCCAGGACTACTAATGGTGCGCCGGGCTCACCGGCTTCGACGGTGCGCAGCCGTACGCCATTGGTCTCAATATTGCGCTCGGTGATGGATATGCTGTCGGGCACCGTCTCACCAAAGCACACCCCCCGTCCGCCCGAAAGGTGTTCGGCGTTAGGTCCGCCGGTGATGACAATTGCCGGGAACTGCCATTCGTTGATTTCTCGACAGATCGAAACGGCATGATTTCCGCCACGTGGCGAACGGTGCACCCGGCTGCGCCGAGCTTCCGAACCGGATGGGGCGGTAACCTGGACTATTCAAGCTGCGTGAATTGGGAAGGACCTGGCCGACGGCGGCCGATGATTGATGAACCGTAAAAACGTGATCCGCACGCTCACGGCGATCGCTGTCGTGCTGCTGCTTGGTTGGTCATTCTTCTACTTCAGCGACGACACCCGCGGCTACAAGCCTGTCGACACCTCTGTGGCAATGGCCCAAATCAAGGGCGGCAACGTCAAGAGCGCGCAGATCGACGATCGCGAACAGCAAGTGCGGATAACGCTGAAAAAGGCGACCAACGGCACTGACGGCTCCGACAAAATCATCACCAAATACCCGACGGGTTACGCGGTTCCCCTTTTCGACGCGTTGACCAGTAAAGACGCCCAGGTCAGCACCGTCGTCAACCAGGGCAACATCCTGGGCTCGCTGCTGCTTTACGTGCTGCCGTTGCTGGTCTTGGTGGGCCTGTTCATGATGTTTTCCCGCATGCAGGGCGGCGCGCGGATGGGCTTCGGCTTCGGCAAATCGCGGGCCAAGCAGCTCTCCAAGGACATGCCCAAGACCACGTTCGCCGACGTCGCGGGCGCCGACGAGGCGGTCGAGGAGCTCTACGAGATCAAGGACTTCCTGCAGAACCCATCGCGGTATCAGGCGCTTGGCGCCAAGATCCCCAAGGGCGTGCTGCTATACGGGCCGCCGGGAACCGGTAAGACGCTGCTGGCCCGCGCTGTGGCCGGCGAGGCCGGCGTCCCGTTCTTCACGATCTCCGGCTCGGACTTTGTCGAGATGTTCGTCGGCGTCGGCGCATCCCGGGTCCGTGACCTGTTCGAACAGGCCAAGCAGAACAGCCCGTGCATCATCTTCGTCGACGAGATCGACGCGGTCGGCCGTCAACGCGGCGCCGGGCTCGGCGGTGGCCACGACGAGCGCGAGCAGACGCTCAACCAGCTGCTGGTCGAAATGGACGGCTTCGGCGATCGCACCGGTGTGATCCTGATCGCGGCGACCAACCGCCCCGACATTCTCGATCCGGCGCTGTTGCGGCCCGGGCGCTTCGACCGTCAGATCCCGGTGTCCACTCCCGACCTGGCCGGCCGCCGCGCGGTTTTGCGGGTCCACTCCAAGGGCAAGCCGTTCGGCCCCGACGTCGAGTTCGACGGGTTGGCCAAGCGAACCGTCGGCATGACCGGCGCCGATCTGGCCAACGTGATCAACGAGGCGGCCCTACTGACCGCTCGCGAGAACGGCACCGTGATCACCGGCGCCGCCCTGGAAGAAGCGGTGGACCGTGTGGTCGGCGGCCCACGCCGCAAGAGCAGGATCATCAGCGAGCAAGAGAAGAAGATCACCGCCTACCACGAGTCGGGCCACACGCTGGCCGGGTGGGCGATGCCGGGTGTCGACCCGGTTTACAAGGTGACGATCCTGGCCCGTGGTAACACCGGCGGTCACGCGCTGGCGGTGCCCGAGGACGACAAGGGAATGCACACCCGCTCCGAATTGATCGCCAGGTTGGTGATGGCGCTGGGCGGGCGCGCCGCCGAGGAGTTGGTTTTCCACGAGCCCACCACCGGCGCGGTGTCCGACATCGAGCAGGCCACCAAGATCGCGCGTGCCATGGTCACCGAATTCGGGATGAGTTCCAAGCTCGGGGCCGTCAAATACGGCACCGAACATGGCGACCCGTTCCTTGGCCGGACGATGGGCAATCAGGCGGACTACTCGCATGAGGTCGCGCGCGAAATCGACGAGGAGGTCCGCAAACTCATCGAGGCTGCGCACACCGAGGCCTGGGAGATACTCACCGAATACCGCGATGTGCTCGACTCGTTGGCCGGTGAGCTGCTGGAAAAGGAAACGCTGCACCGAGCCGAACTGGAGGCGATCTTCGCCGACGTCGAAAAGCGGCCACGGCTCACCCTTTTCGACGACTTCGGTGGCCGCATTCCCTCGGACAAGCCGCCGATCAAAACACCCGGCGAGCTAGCCATCGAGCGCGGCGAGCCGTGGCCCAAGCCGGCGCCCGAACCCGCTTTCAAGGCTGCCATCGCGGCCGCGGCCGCAGCGCAGGCGGAAGCTGAACGAGCTACTAACGGCGCCAACGGTTCTCACAATGTGCCGGCCTCGGCACCGCAGCACGCGACGCAGCCCGATTACGGTGCACCGGCCGGCTGGCATGCGCCGGGCTGGCCACCGCCACAACAGCCGCCGGGCTACTGGTACCCGCCGCAATCGCCGCCGCCACCGCCACCGCAATGGCCGCAGCCGCCGCACAATTACGCGGGTCCGCACGCTCAGCCCTACCCGCCGTATCAGCCGCATCCGCCGCCGGGTGCGCCCGCACCGGAAGCAGGCAAGTCCCCTGACCCGGCGGCCCCGCCGGGCGGCGACCCGAGCCCGTCCAACCCGCCGGCGCACGGCTAAACGAACGGAGGCTTCGATGGTGCAGCCGAATTCCCGAATCGTGACTCTGAGCACCCCGGTCTTTGACCAGGCGCGTGCAGAGGCCGCGGTCCGCGAGTTGCTGTACGCGATCGGAGAAGACCCGGATCGACACGGTCTGGAGGACACCCCGGCCCGGGTCGCCCGTAGTTTCCGGGAGATGTTCGCCGGGCTGTACACCGATCCAGACACCGTGCTGGACACCACATTCGACGAGCAGCACGACGAATTGGTGATGATCAAGGAGATCCCCCTTTACTCCACCTGCGAACACCACTTGGTGGCGTTCCACGGTGTGGCGCATGTGGGCTACATCCCCGGTCACGACGGCCGGGTCACCGGATTGTCCAAGATCGCGCGGCTGGTCGACCTATACGCCAAACGGCCGCAGGTACAAGAACGGCTGACCGCCCAGATCGCCGACGCCCTGATGCGCAAACTCGATCCGCGCGGGGTCATCGTGGTGATCGAAGCCGAGCACCTCTGCATGTCGATGCGAGGTGTGCGTAAGCCCGGAGCTGTTACCACAACCTCGGCAGTACGTGGACAGTTCAAGTCCGACAACGCATCTCGAGCCGAAGCGCTCGAACTGATCTTGCGCAAGTGAGCACGACGCGCGTCAAAGTGATGGGGGTGGTGAACGTCACCGACGACTCGTTCTCGGATGGCGGGCATTACCTGGACGCTGAACGCGCGGTTGAGCACGGCCTGGCGTTGGCGGCCGAGGGCGCGGCGATCATCGACGTCGGTGGAGAGTCGACCCGGCCCGGAGCTGTGCGCATTGACCCTGCGGTGGAGACTGCTCGCGTCGTCCCTGTCGTCAAAGAATTAGCGTCACAAGGCATTACGGTCAGTATCGACACCATGCATGCGGGGGTCGCGAGGGCGGCGCTGGAAAATGGCGCCCAAATGGTCAACGACGTATCGGGTGGACGCGGCGATGCGGCAATGGCCGGCTTGCTCGTCGAGGCCGGTGTGCCTTGGGTATTGATGCATTGGCGATCGGTGTCGGCGGACCACCCGCACGAAGTACCCCACTACAGCGATGTGGTCGCGGAAGTGCGGGCAGAGCTGCTAGCCAGTGTCGACGACGCGGTCGGCGCCGGCGTAGATCCGGCGAAGCTCATCATCGATCCCGGTCTGGGATTTGCCAAGACAGGCCAACATAATTGGGCGTTGTTGCATGCCCTGCCGGAACTGGTTGCCACCGGCATCCCAGTTCTGGTCGGGGCGTCGCGAAAGCGATTCCTGGGCACCTTGCTGGTCGGTCCCGACGATGCGGTGCGGCCACCCGACGGGCGGGAGACGGCGACCGCGGTGGTTTCGGCGTTGTCGGCGCTGCATGGCGCCTGGGGGGTGCGGGTGCACGACGTACGGGCCTCGGTCGACGCGCTGCGGGTCGTCGATGCGTGGACACAAGCCGGAGCGGTCGGATCTGATGGCTGATCGAATTGAGTTGCGCGGCTTGAGTGTTCGCGGATGGCACGGTGTCTACGATCATGAGCGCGCCGACGGCCAGGATTTCGTCGTGGACATCACGGTCTGGATCGACCTGGTGGACGCGGCGGCCAGCGACGACTTGGCAGACACCTACGACTACGGCGTCTTGGCTAGTCGCGCGGCCGCTATCATCGCCGGGCAGGCCCGGAACTTGATTGAAACGGTTGCCGCGGAGATCGCCGAGGACGTGATGAAAGACCAGCGGGTGCACGCCGTCGAAGTCACGCTGCACAAGCCGCAGGCTCCGATTCCGCAGACGTTCGGCGATGTCGCGGTGGTGGCTCGAAGATCGCGGCGAGGGGGCCGCGGCTCGATAGTTCCGGCGGGAGGGGGCGTATGACACGGGTGGTGCTGTCGATCGGATCCAACATCGGTGACCGGTTGGCCCGGCTGCAGTCGGTGCTCGACCGGCTGGGCGATGCGGTGCAAGCGGTCTCTCCGGTTTACGAGACGGCGGCCTGGGGTGGCGTCGAGCAGGGCCCCTTCCTCAACGCGGTGCTGATCGCCGACGACGCGGCGCTCGACGGCCATGGCTGGTTGCGCTGCGCCCAGGAGATGGAGGAGGCGGCCGACCGAGTTCGTGGACAGCGTTGGGGCCCACGCACTCTCGATGTGGATTTGATCAGCTGCTACGAGGCGTCGACGGCCGGAGACACCGAAGTCACGTCTTTGGAGGATGGTCTGACCCTGCCTCATCCACTGGCGCACCTGCGGGCCTTTGTCCTGATTCCGTGGCTGGCCGTCGACCCGTCCGCCGAGCTGACGGTAGCCGGCGGAAAACAACCCGTCGCAAAGTTGCTCGCCCAGCTGGATGCGGCCGACCGGGCCGGTGTGCAGCTAACCGGGCTGGTTCTCCAACCGCGGGGGGAAGACTCCGAAACCTGATGGGCCCGACCAGAAAACGTGAACTGACGGTCGCGGTGATCGGCACTGCGGTGGTCGGATATCTCCTTGTCGTATTGCTATACCGGTGGTTTCCGCCGATTACCATCTGGACGGGCCTGTCACTGGGTGTCGTCGGCGTCGCCGAGGCCGTGTGGGGGCGCTATGTCCGAGCCAAGATCAGCGACGGCGAGATCGGCGACGGGCCCGGCTGGCTGCATCCGCTATCGGTGGCCCGCAGCCTGGTGATCGCGAAGGCGTCCGCCTGGGTGGGCGCGTTGGCGCTGGGTTGGTGGGTCGGTGTCCTGGTGTACTTGCTGCCGCGGCGATCGTGGCTGCGGGTGGCGGGCGACGACACCGCCGGCACCGCGGTGGCGGCCGCCAGCGCGCTGGTTTTGGTGGTTGCTGCGCTGTGGCTACAGCATTGCTGCAAGTCGCCGCAGGATCCGACCCAGCACCAAGAGGGTACGGAGAATTAGCTCGGCGGGAGGCGAGCAATTACTGCAGGTAAGAATCGCCGGAGCACGGCGACACGCGTAGTGACCTCGGGCCGGTACAGTCGGGCCATGACCGATCTGTCCCGCGGCGCCCGGGTTCGGCGCGGCGGCCGCAGACCGGGTTGGGTACTACTCACGGCGTTGCTGGTGCTCGCAATCGGCGCCAGTTCTGCGTTGGTTTTCACCAACCGGGTTGAGCTTCTCAAGCTCGCCGTGATCCTGGCTCTGTGGGCCGCCGTCGTCGCTGCTTTTGTGTCGGTGATCTACCGGCGGCAAAGCGACGTGGACCAGGCCCGCGCGCGCGACCTAAAGCTGGTGTACGACCTGCAACTGGACCGCGAAATCTCGGCCCGCCGCGAGTACGAGCTGACCGTCGAGTCACAACTGCGTCGCGAGCTCGCCAGCGAATTGCGCGCTCAGTCCGCAGACGAGGTCTCGGCGTTGCGAGCCGAGTTGGCCGCGCTGCGCACGAATCTGGAGATCTTGTTCGACGCCGAACTCAGCGAGCGCCCGGCGCTGGAAACCGAGCGCAAGCCCGTGCGCGGCTACAGCGATTGGGACCGAGAACACGAAAGCGCTCGCGAGCGTGTTAACCGCGTCACCTCGGTGCGGGCCGAAGAGCCTCGACGGGTGGACGACAGTTCGATCATCGACGTCCCCGAGGAACCGCTGATCCCACCGCCACGGCAGCCGGTCGCGGACAATTACCAGGCGGCCGAATACGCCTACCGCGCCGCTCGAGCCCAGCGGGACGAGGCGACGCCCCCGACCGGGTGGGCCGCCCCGCCCGGCCCGACAACCGCGAGCGCAGCCGAGCGGCAGCCTGAAGCCCGTGGCTGGGCTCAGCCGGAGCAAGGGCGCCACGAGCCCCAACCCGAACGCCGTTCGCACCGGCGGCCGGAGGCGCCACCGCAGCCAGAGCCGCGGTTTGCGCCACCGCCGGCGCCACCTGAGCCGCCACCGGAGCAGCCGCGACCCGAGTGGTCGGCACCTGCCGCGCGGCGCCGCCGGGAAGAAACGCCGACCAGCTGGCAGCCGGTCAACTCCGAAGGAGAATGGCTACCCGCGCGAACGCCCGGCAGCAACTGGACGTCCGAAGCGGCAGACAGCAGCGGGCCGTGGAAGTACGACAACGCGCCGTCGCGCGACTCCAGCCTGGGAGAGCCCACGTCAGCTCCTCTGGGTGAGCGACGGGGTCGGCATTCCAGCGCCGCCGAGCCCGGGCAGCCCGCGCGGTCACGTCATTCCGCGGAATACTCCGACGCCGGCGGATTCGCGACACCGCCCCCGGCAATGTCACCAGCACCACCACCGCCGATGCCACCGCCGCCCCTGTCACCAGCCGACCGGGAGCCGGCCATGTCGTCGCCACCCTCACCTGGCGCGCGGCATCGCAGCACCGATGCGCTGGATACCGATGCACCGCCATCTGGAGGCCAGTCGGTCGCCGAGTTGCTGGCGCGGCTGCAAGCCACCCCGACCGGCGGCGGGCGGCGCCGGCGTCGCGAGGACTGAGGCGAACGCCACAGCCGATTCGGGCCGTTGCCAGGGTAGAGTCTTAACGACCGTCCGGTACCCGCGCAGCGGGACTGGAACGAAACAAAGAGACTTGTGAGGGTCGTCTGCGATGGTGCAGTTCGACGGATTGCGCCCCGCCCGGCTCAAGGTGGGGGTCATCTCCGCGGGCCGGGTAGGAACGGCTTTAGGTGTCGCGCTGGAACGCGTCGACCATGTCGTGGTGGCGTGCAGTGCCGTCTCTGAGGCCTCGCGGCGGCGTGCCGAGCGTTGGCTGCCCGACACTCCGATCTCGCCCGTGCCCGACGTTGCCGGTAACGCCGAGCTGCTGCTGCTGGCTGTGCCCGACACTGAGCTGGCGGCGCTGATTTCGGGATTGGCCGCCACATCGGCGGTGCGGCCGGGCACCATCGTCGCGCACACCTCCGGCGCAAACGGCGTGGCGTTGCTGGCACCGCTGACCGAGCAGGACTGCATTCCGCTCGCCATTCATCCGGCGATGACGTTCACCGGCTCCGACCAAGACATCTCCCGACTGCCGGACAGCTGCTTCGGGATCACCGCGGCCGACGAGGTCGGATACGCGATCGCGCAGTCGCTGGTGCTGGAGATCGGTGGCGAGCCGTTCCGGGTCCGCGAGGACGCCCGGCCGCTGTATCACGCTGCACTGGCTCACGGCGGCAACCACATCGTCACCGTGCTCGCCGACGCGCTGGGCGCGTTGCGTGCCGCGCTACCTGGTGATCTCGGTCTCGACGACCCCGACGGCGTCGCCGAACGTGTCCTCGGACCGCTGGCGAGGGCGGCGCTGGAGAACACCCTTCAGCGCGGACCGTCCGCGCTCACCGGGCCGGTGGCACGAGGCGACGCGGACGCGGTCGCCGATCATCTGAGTGCGCTGGTGGCAGTTGACGTGCAACTGGCCGAGGCGTACCGGGTCAACGCCTTGCGTACCGCGCAGCTTGCGCAT
>DAIODV010000075.1:9673-12361 GCA_036746615.1 Mycobacterium sp. | reverse complement strand
CCCGGTGTAGCGGTACGCATGTTGACCAGCGGAACGACGGGACCACCCAAACGGGTCGACCTCACCTACGACATGCTCGCGCATAGTGTGATGGGCCCGCGGTACGAGCGGGCACCGGCGCCGACGGAGCTGCGCCGCGGTGTCGCGATCGTCAACTCGCCGCTGGTACATATCGGCGGGGTGTTCCGGATACTGCAATGTGTCGCCGAGGCGCGGCCCTTCGTCTTGCTCGAGCGCTTCGACCTCAACCGTTGGGCCGAAGCCGTGCGCACTTACCGCCCCCGCGCGGTGTCGCTGGTGCCAACCGCGCTGCGAATGGTGTTGCACTCCGACCTGAGTCGTGAGGATCTCGCAAGTATCCGTGCCGTCACGTCCGGTACCGCGCCGTTGTCGGCAGAAGATGCCGACGCGTTCACCGAGAAATATGGAATTCCCGTTCTGACTTCCTATGCGGCAACCGAATTCGGCGGCGGCGTTGCCGGCTGGACATTGCCCGACCACCAGAAGTATTGGCAAAGCAAACGTGGCAGCGTCGGCCGCGCCAACCCCGGGTCCCAGCTGCGGGTGGTCGGCGACGACGGCGCGCCGCTCGAGCCCGACCACGTCGGGCTGCTCGAGGTCAAGCCGGGCCAGCTGGGTCCGTCGGCGAAGTGGATGCGCACCACCGACATGGCACGCATCGATGCCGACGGCTTTGTGTGGATCGTCGGCCGTGCCGATCAGGCGATCATCCGCGGCGGCTTCAAAGTGATGCCCGACGACGTGCGGGCTGCGCTGGAGAGCCATCCCGCGGTTGCGGGCGCTGCCGTGGTCGGGATTCGTGATGAGCGCCTCGGGGAGACACCGGTCGCGATGGTGGAACTGCGGAAGCCCGGGTGGGTGGACGCTGGTGCACTCGCCGAATATCTGCGAGCGCGGTTGGCGCGCTACGAAATCCCCACCGACATCGCAATCGCGGATGAACTTCCGCGAACACCGTCCGGCAAGCCCGACTTGGCCGCAATTCGGAGCTTCTTCAGCGATACCGTTTCCGCGGCGCAGAGCGACCATGCCGAGTGAATCGCCAACCGTCGGCGAAATTCTGCGAGACCAAGCCCGCAGCAGAGGTGACCACCCGCTGCTGGTGTGCGATGCCAACCGCATCAGTTACGCCGAAGCCGACCATCGCTCAGCGCAATTGGCCCGCGGGCTCATCGCTCTGGGCGCGGGCAAAGGCACGCGCGTCGGATTGCTTTACCCCAACGGCGTTGCGTTTGTTGTCGGCATGTTGGCGGCGGCGCGGATCGGCGCCGTCGTCGTCCCGTTTTCCACGTTCGCGACCACGCGAGAGCTACACGAGCAACTAGTCGACAGCGACACCGAAATTCTTCTTGCCGCAACGTCGTACCGCTCGCACGATTACGTGCAGCGGCTGACCGAAGTGCTTCCCGGATCGGACCTCGGCGATCGGCTACTCGTCACCGCCGCACCGCAACTGCGGCACGTCGTCTTCGACTTAGAACGGCTGGATCGGCTGGCCGAGACGACCGACCTCGCACGGTTGATGGCGATGGAAGATGATGTCGACGGCTCGGATCCGCTGACGATCGTCTACACCTCGGGCACTACGAGTACCCCCAAGGGAGCGGTGCACACCCACGCCGCGCTGCTCAACCATCAGCGAAATCTCAACACGATTCGCGGCCTGACCGAAGCGGACAGGCTGTTCTGCAATTCGCCGTTCTTCTGGATCGGCGGATTCGGATTCGCGTTGCTTGCCACGCTGTTGGCCGGATCGACGCTGGTGTGCTCGAATGCCGAGGACGCCGGTCAAACGCTCGACCTGCTCGAGGAACAAAGGCCAACCATCACCAACGGTTTTGCGGCAGGCGTCGCGCAGCTGGCGCGACACCTGAGTTTCGCTGGCCGCGATCTGTCATCGATGCGGCGCGGCAACCTGTATCCGATCATGGCGCCCGAGGTACGGCCGGCCGATCCGGAGTTGCGGCACAACATGCTTGGCTTGACCGAGGCCGGCAGTGTGGTGCTGATCAGCGCCGACGACAGCGATCAACCGGAGCGTCGACGCGGATCGTTCGGTAAGCCCGCTCCAGGTGTCGAAACCAAGGTCGTCGATCCTGAGACCGGAACGCCCGTCGAAGACGGCGCGCTCGGAGAGCTGTGCATTCGCGGACCCTGCCTCATGCAGCGGTACCACAAACGCAGTCGAGAAGAATGCTTCGACGCTGATGGCTGGTTCCATACCGGCGACCTCGTTGCCACCGACCGCGACGGATTCTTCTACTACATCCGCCGTCAGGGGTCGATGATCAAGACCGCAGGAGCGAACGTTTCGCCCGCCGAGGTGGAGCAGGCGATCGCCAAGGTCACCGATGGCGCCGCGGCACACGTTTTCGGTATCCCGGACGCCGAACGCGGACAGATCGTCGCTGCCGTCGTCGCACTGGAGAACGGCGCGCAGTTCGACGAGACCACGGTTCGGCGCAAGCTCGCATCGGAGCTCTCGGTGTACAAGATTCCCAAGTGGCTCGCGGCCATTCCAGCCGCCGAGGTTCCGCTCTTTGCCCGCGGCAAGGTCGATGTGCGCCATGTAGCTCTCGTCGCCACCTGCCAGCCGCTCGAGGTCGATTCGCTCGCTGCGCGCGAGCTGCTCCTCCGCGGGCTCGTGATCCGTACGCCAGAGCAGCG
>DAIODV010000075.1:0-9663 GCA_036746615.1 Mycobacterium sp. | reverse complement strand
CAAGATTCCCAAGCGGTTCGCGGCCATTCCGGCCGTCGATTTTCCGCTCTTGGCGAGCGGCAAGGTCGATGTGCGCGAACTAAAGCGGGTGTTCGGTGCCTGACACCATCGACGCCGTGGTGCGGCAGCGCGCCGCTGAGCACGGACCCAAACCGATCGTCATCGACCTGATGTCGCGGCTTAGTTACCACGAACTTGACGCGACGACAAAGGATTTGGCGGCGGCGCTCGTCGACGCCGGCATCGTCAAAGGCACTCGCGTGGGATTGATCATGCCGAATGGCGTCCGCTGGGTGCAGATCGCGATTGCCGTTACCCGCATCGGCGCGGTACTGGTTCCGTTGAGCACGCTTTTGCAGGCACGGGAATTGACCGCGCAATTGCGGACCGCCTCGGTGCAGTTCCTGATCAGTGTGGAGGAATTTCGCGGGCACCGGTACCTCGACGAGTTGCCACGCGAGCAGCTTCCCGCGTTGCGGGAAGTGTGGATCGCTGACCAGTTAATGCAAGCAGTCGCAAGCGAGGCGGCCAATCGGATCGTCAACGCGCTAGCTGCGACAGTGACCCCGAGCGACCCGATGGTCATTATGTTCACCTCGGGCAGTAGCGGCCCGCCCAAAGGCGTTGTGCATTCGCACGGCAACGCGTTGGGCGCTGTGGCGTCCGGTTTGGCCAGTCGCTGCATCGATTCCGACACTCGGCTGTATCTACCGATGCCGTTTTTCTGGGTGGGTGGCCTCGGCAGCGGCGTGCTCTCCGCACTGCTCGCCGGCGCCACACTGGTGACCGAAGAAATCCCGCACCCGGACACCACGCTGGGGCTACTGGAGCGTGAGCGGGTGACGCTGTTCCGTGGCTGGCCTGATCAGGCTGAGGCCTTGGCCCGCCATCCGCGTCGCGTCGATTCGGACTTGTCGGCGTTGCGTCCGGGCAGTCTGGAAGCATTGCTGGCGCCCGAGCAACGCGCGCAACCCGGCGCCCGGGCGACGTTGTTTGGCATGACAGAGGCTTTCGGGCCGTACTGCGGCTATCCCGCCGACACCGATATGCCGCAGTCCGCCTGGGGAAGCTGCGGCAAGCCCTTCCCCGGGATGGAGGTCCGGATCACCGAGCCCGACACCGGCAAGGCGGTTGCGGCCGAAACCATTGGGATGATCGAGCTTCGTGGGCCGCATACCCTACGCGGGATCTGCCGACGTAGCCGCGAAGACCTGTTCACCGCCGACGGTTTCTATCGCACCGGTGACCTCGGTCGCCTTGACGGTGACGGGTTTCTGTTCTATCACGGCCGATCCGACGATATGTTCAAAGTCAGCGGCGCCACTGTTTATCCCACCGAGGTCGAGCAGGCGCTGCGGGAAATCGCGGGGGTCGATAATGCTTTTGTCACCAATGTGCCGGGTGCGCAAGGCGATCGCGTGGGCGCAGTAGTCGTATGCGACACCTCAACCCACACCGTCGAGCAGTTGCGTGGCGCTGCACGCAAGCTGCTCAGCTCGTTCAAGGTGCCAACAATGTGGGTGCTGGTCGATTCCGATGACACGATTCCGCGGGGTCCGACCGGCAAGGTCGACGCTCAGCGGCTGCGGGAATTACTGAGTCAGGAAATTTTGTCCGGCGACTCCAGCAGGCACGGCTCGTGAATTGCTTGTCCATTGGGACGCCGCGTATCACGCCCCTGTTCGGGAGACCAGACACCTCCATCGAAGACCCTCCGGTTTGGGATTCTTAGGGGGGGACGTTGTGGCTATAATTGATTCCAATATTGTGGCCATCCGAGAAGAGGTGGATTGGTGGAGATCGGTATCCGGGAGCTGCGTGACCAGTTAAGCCGGCGCCTGGCGGAGGTCCGCGAAGGGCGAACTGTGACCGTGACCGACCACGGACGTCCTGTTGCCCGCATCGTGCCGGTGGAACGGCCAACGAAGCTCGAGCAGCTCCGTCAAGAGGGTCGTATTCGGCGTGCACGAAATCGAAAGCGGCCGGCGCCAACCCCCCTTGCCGCCAACGGCACGGTTAGTGACCTGATCAGCGAGCAGCGTAGGTGATCGCGTATCTCGACAGCTCGGCGTTCGTGCCTCTGCTCATCGAGGAGCCGACTAGTGTGGCCTGCCGGCGGTTCTGGGACGACGCCGACGTAGTCGTGTCGTCGCGGCCGCTCTACGTTGAGACGGCAGCGGCTCTGGCACGGGCGCAACGGATCGGACGTCTCACTGAGAGCAAGCGTCGAGCGGGCCGTCGGCGTCTTGACCAAATGTGGTCTGAGATGGACGTAGTTGAAGTGGATGAGCAGGTTGTGACACATGCGGCCGATCTGGCACACCGGCTGTCTCTGCGCGGCTATGACGCTGTGCATTGTGCGGCGGCCGTGCAACTTGATGACGATGACGTTGTCGCCGCGTCCAGCGATCAGCAGCTGCTCACGGCGTGGTTGCAGCTCGGGATGGCAACCTACGACACCAGCCAACGCAAGTAGCAGGATCCTCGTCAGGCCGTGCTGCCCGAAAGCGCCTACTACCCTGCGACACAACGTGATTCAGTCGCGGGACAGCAGGATTTATCAAACCATTAAGGCGTTTCGACCACGCCATGCTCGGTGAGGTGGTCAATCAGGGGAGCCGCGCCGGCAGCGAGGTGCTCCGACATCGCTTTGCGGGCAAGCTCGCTGTCATGTTTGGTCAGTGCGGCCAACACTCGGCGATGGTCTTTTATCGACTGCTGTGGCCAGCCGGCGATGGTGGGAAACACGGATTCCGGTGCATAGCGGGTGATCTGCGACATCAATTGCGCCAGTTTTGGTGACTCGGCGGCGACATTGATGGCCCGGTGGAACTCATGATTGAGCCGGACTGTCCGCTCGTCGTCGCCACCGGCATAGGCTTCCTCCAGCTGCGCCTGGATCGTCTTGAGCTCGAGCAGCTGGTCGTCGTCGATGTTGATCGCGGCCCGCGCGGCGAGCTCCCCGCCCACATGGGCCTGGACGTTAGCCACGTCGGTCAGGTCACGTCCCGTCACCGGCAGCACCACGAAGCCGCGGCGCGGCTGCTGAGCAAGTAGCCCCTCGGCGCGGAGCTCGAACAGTGCCTCCCGCACCGGCGTAACGCTGATTCCCAACTCGGCAGCCAACTGGTCGAGGCGCACGTACTCACCCGCCGAATAAGTCCCGTCGAAGATCCGCCTACGCACAAAGCGCGCAACGTCTTCGGAGAGCTGCGGACGCGCGACGAAATCGGGAACGCTCACGGTCAAATCCGATACTCGGCAAGCAGCCGCTTGCTGATGATGGACTTCTGTATCTCGCTGGTGCCCTCACCGATGAGCAGGAACGGGGCGTCGCGCATGAGCCGCTCGATTTCGTACTCCTTGGAGTATCCATAGCCGCCGTGGATGCGAAAGCTCTGCTGGGTGACCTCCGAGCAGAATTCGCTCGCGAGATATTTCGCCATGCCCGCAGCGACATCGTTGCGCTCGCCGGAGTCCTTCAGCCGGGCGGCATTGACCATCATCAGATGTGCAGCCTCGACTTTGGTTGCCATTTCCGCGATTTGAAACGCGATCGCCTGATGTTCGGCGATCGGCTTGCCGAAGGTATGGCGCTGCTGGGCGTAGCGCACCGCGAGCTCGAACGCGCGGACGGCCACCCCACAGGCCCGGGCCGATACGTTGACCCGTCCGACCTCGATACCGTCCATCATCTGGTAGAACCCCTGCCCCGGGGTACCGCCCAAGATGTCGTCGGCGCTGGCCACGTATCCGTCGAAGATGAGCTCCGTGGTGTCAATGCCCTTGTAGCCCAACTTGTCGATCTTGCCGGGTATCAGCAGACCGGGCGCCACCTCGCCGAAGCCTGTCGGCTTCTCGATGAGGAAGGCCGTCAGATTGCGATGCGCCGATTCCGCCCCCTCGTCGGTGCGAATCAACGCTGCCACCAAGGTGGAACTGCCGCCGTTGGTCAGCCACATCTTCTGGCCGTTGATGGTGTAGTTGCCGTCAGCGTTGAGTGTGGCGCGGGTGCGGATCGCTGCGACGTCGGAGCCCAACCCCGGCTCGGACATCGAGAACGCACCCCGCACCTCGCCAATTGCCATGCGCGGCAACAGGCGTTGCTTCTGTGCGTCGGTACCGTGCTGGCGCAGCATGTAGGCGACGATGAAGTGGGTATTGAGTACCCCTGAGATGCTCATCCAGCCGCGGGCCAGTTCCTCGATGCACAAGGCGTAGGTCAGCAACGACTCCCCCAGCCCGCCGTACTCCTGCGGGATCATCAGACCGAACAGACCCATCTCTCGCATCTGATCGACGATGGCTTGCGGATATGTGTCGGTACGTTCAAGCTCCGGCGCGTTGGGAATGACTTCCTTCTCGACGAATTGCCGTACCGTGGCGATGATCTCGGTTTGGAATTCGGTCAGGCCGAACGTCTCCGCGAGTTTGGTCATGCGGCGCCCATCTCCTTCGTCAGCAGCCGATCGTTTTAGTACGGGTCAGCCGCGTGACGTCGGCTGCGCTCAAGCCCAACCGCTCGGTGAGCAGATCGGCGGTGTCGGCGCCGAGCCTTGGCGCCGGTTCGCTTGTCAGATAACCGTCGTCGAAGACGGCAGGCATCGCCGGCGCAAGATAGTCGCCGAGACCGTCTTGGTGCAGCCGGGAAAACAGCGGATTCGCGGTAACCAGCTCGTCTTCAGCGGCTTGCGCGAAGGTCCGGTAGCGCTCGAACAATACGCTGGTGGCCGACAGCGCCTTGGTGATCTCCTCGGCGGTGTGGTCGGCGAACCAGGTCGCGAACAGCCCGCTGAGCACGTCGCGGTATCGATAGCGTTCGCCTTCGTCGCTGAAGTCGGCACCCAGAGACTCCGCGAGCGCCGAGACGGCTGCGCCGGTGCCGGACGCCTCGACAAGATTCTGAAAGTGGCGTCGGGTCAGCGTGACAACCATGAACGCGACGCCGTCACGGCTGGTGAAGTCTTGACCGTACTGGCCGTAGATCGCGTTGCCCAGGCGTTGGCGTTCAGTGCCGTTGACTTGAGGCTCGGTCAACCAGCCCAAGTTGCCCGCGGTGGCCAGCGCGACATCTTCCAGAGCGATGCTGACTTTGGCCCCGGCTCCGGCCTGATCGCGGCGGCGCACTGCGGCGACGACGGCCAGTGCGGCATACAGGCCACAGCAGACGTCCCAGGCGGGCAGCACGTGATTGATCGGACCGGCCTGGCTCGCGGGGCCGGTGACCATCGGGAAGCCGGTCGCTGCGTTGACCGTGTAGTCCACACCGGTGGAGCCGTCGTGGCGACCGAGCAGCTGAACGTGAATGACGTCGTCGCGCAGCGCGGCGAGCTGTTCAAATGACAACCAGGGCAGGCCCGCAGCGTTGGTCACCACGACTCCGTCGCCTTCGACGATCAGCCGCTGAACCAGTTCTTGCCCTTCCGGCGCACGCAAATCGATGGTGGCCGAACGCTTTCCCTTGTTCAGGCCGGTCCAGTAAATCGACGTTCCGCTTGCGGCCAGTGGCCAACGACGAACATCGGATGCGCCGCCGATTGGGTCGACGCGTATCACCTGCGCGCCCAGTTGGCTCAACGTCATGCCGCACAACGGGGCTGCGACGAAGCTGGACACTTCGACGACGGTCAGGTCGGCCAAGGGTGCGTTCACTGTGACGCGACCCGTTCGAAGACCGCGGCGAGTCCTTGGCCGCCGCCAATGCACATGGTTTCCAGCCCGTAGCGCGCCTCTCGTCGTTGGAGCTCACGAGTCAACGTGGCCAGCATCCTCCCGCCGGTGGCCCCAACGGGATGACCCAGCGAAATGCCCGAGCCGTGCACGTTTGTGCGCTTCCGATCGGCGTCACCAAAGCCCCACTCCCGCATGACAGCAAGAGCCTGCGCGGCGAACGCCTCGTTGAGTTCGATGAGGTCGATGTCGCTCAACTGCAAACCCGCCTTGGTGAGCGCGACCTCGGTGGCCGGTACCGGCCCGATGCCCATCACGTTGGGGGGCACGGCCGCGACACCCCACGACACCAGCCGCAACAGCGGAGTCAGGCCGAGTTCGCCGGCCTTCTCCGGCGTCGTCACCAGACACATGGATGCGGCGTCGTTTTGTCCGCTGGAATTCCCCGCGGTGACCGTAGCCTCTGGATCATGCTCGGCCAGAACGGGTTTGAGTTTGCTCAGTGACTCCACTGTGGTGTCGGAGCGCGGATGCTCGTCGGTGTCGATCCGCTCCTCGCCTTTACGGCTACGCACCATGACCGGAATGATTTCTTCAGCCAGGATGCCGTCCTTTTGCGCAGCCACTGCCCGCTGATGCGACTCCACCGCCAGTTCATCCTGCTCTTGGCGGGAGATATTGTATTGCCGGCGTAGGTTTTCCGCGGTCTCCAACATTCCGCCGGGTACCGGGTAGTGACGACCGCCGGCCGTGGTACGGCCGCGGGCCAGCCCGTCGTGCACGCGCACACCACCACGCGCACCGCCCCACCGCATATCGGTGCTGTAGAAGGCGACGTTGCTCATGCTTTCCGCTCCGCCGGCGACGACCAGATCGTTGTCGCCGGAGCGGACCTGCAGACACGCCTGAATCACCGCCTGCAGACCCGATCCGCAGCGGCGATCGACCTGCATGCCGGGCACGGTCACCGGCAGCCCGGAGTCGAGCGCGACGACCCGCCCGATCGCGGGTGCCTCGCTACTGGGATAGCAGTGTCCGAGGACGACGTCCTGCACCGATTCGCGCGGAATGCCGGTGCGCTCGAGTAGCCCGGTGAGCGCCGCGACACCGAGGTCAACAGCGGTCTGCGACTTGAACATTCCTCCGTAGCGGCCGATCGGTGTCCGAACCGGTTCGCAGATCACGGCCTCGCGCGTGCTCACATGAACCGCCCACCGGTCACGTCGAGCACGGTGCCTGTCATGTACGAGGACAGATCCGAGGCCAAGAACAACGCGACGTTGGCGACCTCGCTGGGTTCACCGGCCCGGCCCATCGGTACCTCCGCGACTTTTGCATCCCAAATGCGTTGCGGCATCGCTTCGGTCATCGCCGATCGGATCAGACCCGGCGCGATCGCGTTCACCCGGACACCGAGGTGTGCGAGCTCCTTGGCGGCAGCCTTGGTCATGCCGACAATCCCGGCCTTGGCCGCCGAATAGTTGGTCTGGCCGATCATTCCGACCTTCCCCGACAACGACGACATGTTCACGATCGCGCCGCGCTTGTTCTCCCGCATGATCGCCGCTGCCGTGCGCAGCCCGTTCCACGTGCCCTTCAGATGCACCGCGATGACCTGATCGAACTCCTCCTCGGTCATCTTGCGCATGGTCGCGTCGCGCGTGATGCCGGCGTTGTTGACCATGATGTCCAGACCACCGAACCGGTCGATGGCGCTTGCGACCAACGAATCGACGTCGGCCCCCGACGTGACGTCACAGCGCACCGCCGCAGCGACGTCATCGCCACCGAGCTCCTTCGCCGCGGACTCGGTTGCCTCGAGATTGACGTCACCGAGCACTACCCGTGCACCCTCGTCAACGAACCGCTGCGCTATGGCGAAACCCAGTCCTTGAGCACCGCCGGTGATAACCGCGGTCTGACCGGCCAACAACGACACTTGATCACCGTCCTCCATTCACACCCGAACCCGGGACATCATCGCACATCATATTTCATATATGATCCGGCGCATGACCGCTGCCCCCGTCGACGACGAGAGTTTTCAGCAGATCCTCGCGCAGACCCGTCAGTTTGTCCGCGCCGTCGTCGTCCCGCGCGAGCAGGAAATCCTGGCCACCGACCGGGTGCCCGATGATCTTCGGAATCAGGCCAAGGACATGGGCTTATTTGGCTACGCCATCCCCCAGGAGTGGGGTGGACTCGGGCTCGATATCACCCAAGACGTCGAGTTGGCGATGGAGTTGGGCTACACGTCGCTGGCGCTTCGCTCGATGTTCGGCACCAACAACGGCATCGCCGGTCAGGTCCTCGTCGGCTTTGGCACCGACGAGCAGAAGGCCGCTTGGCTGGAAGCGCTGGCATCCGGGAAGGTCGCCTCGTTCGCGCTGACCGAGGCCGGGGCCGGGTCCAACCCGGCGGGATTGCGCACCAAGGCGATTCGTGACGGCGATGACTGGGTGATTTCTGGTGAGAAGCGGTTCATCACCAATGCACCCGTCGCTGATCTGTTCGTCGTCTTCGCCCGGACCCGTCCTGCCGACGACGCCGGGCCGGGCATCGCTGTTTTCTTGGTGCCCGCCGACGCAGCGGGTGTGGAGGTCGGGCCCAAGGACGCCAAGATGGGACAGGAAGGCGCGTGGACCGCCGATGTGCGCTTCATCGATGTGCGCGTCGCGGCCGGCGCCCTGGTCGGCGGCAGCGAGGACATCGGCTATCGAGCGGCGATGACATCGCTGGCACGCGGGCGAATCCACATCGCGGCGCTGGCCGTAGGTGCCGCTCAACGGGCATTGGACGAATCCGTGACGTATGCGGCCACCGCCACGCAGGGCGGCACCCCGATCGGGAATTTTCAGCTCGTGCAGGCGATGCTCGCCGACCAGCAGACGGGAGTGATGGCCGGTCGCGCGCTCGTTCGTGATGCCGCTCGGCTCTGGCTCACCGACCAAGATCGGCGGATCGCGCCGTCGGCGGCGAAGGTGTTCTGTACCGAAATGGCCGGCAAGGTAGCCGATCTCGCCGTGCAAATCCACGGAGGGAGTGGATACATGCGCGAAGTGCCGGTGGAGCGCATCTATCGGGACGTCCGGCTGCTGCGGCTCTACGAGGGGACCAGCGAGATCCAGCGGCTGATCATCGGGTCAAACCTGGTTAAGGCGGCCCAGCGCAAGCACTGATATCGTTCGCCTTACAGTGGCATTTACGATATGGAGCACGCATGAGTGGCCGGTTGACGGGCAAGGTGGCATTCATCACCGGGGCGGCGCGTGGCCAGGGCCGTGCGCACGCCGTGCGGATGGCCCGCGAGGGCGCTGACATCATCGCCATCGACGTGGCGGGCAAGCTGCCATCCTGCGTGCCATACGATCCGGCAACCCCCGAGGACCTCGCTGAAACCGTTCGGCTGGTCGAAGCCACCAACCGTCGAATTATCCCGTCAGCGATCGATATTCGCGATTTTGACGGGCTGCGCGAAGCGGTCGACGACGGCGTGGCTGCGCTTGGGCGACTGGACATCATCGTCGCCAACGCCGGCATTTCGGCGCCGCAAGCCTGGAACGACATCACCCCCGAATCGTTTCGCGACGTGATGGACGTCAACGTGACGGGCACGTGGAACACGGTGATGGCCGGGGCGCAGAAGATCATCGACGGCGGTCGCGGTGGATCGGTCATCTTGATCAGCTCGGCAGCCGGCATCAAGATGCAGCCGTTCATGGTGCACTACACCGCGAGTAAGCACGCCGTCACCGGGATGGCGCGCGCATTCGCCGCCGAGCTGGGCAAGCATTCGATCCGGGTCAACAGTGTGCGCCCCGGCCCGGTCAACTCGGCGATGGGAAGCGGCGACATGGTTGCCGCGATAGCGCAGGTCACCGAAACCAATCCGCAGTTGGCGAATGTGCTCACCCCGTTTTTGCCGAATTGGGTAGCCGAGCCCGAAGACATCGCCGACGCGGTGTGCTGGCTGGCCAGCGACGAATCGCGAAA
>DAIODV010000074.1:0-12581 GCA_036746615.1 Mycobacterium sp. | reverse complement strand
AAAGCCCGCTGTGCTCAGATGCGGCGTCAACTCACTGGCCAGCGGGGCCAGCGCTCCGGTGATCGGCTTCGGGCCGGCGAGGAATGCGGCGGCGCCCTGACCGTTTTGACCCCAGGCGTATGCCTGGCCGAACGCGAGGAACGGTCCACCGGGAATGCTTGTCCATCCCTGCAGGGAGAAAGGCCCCGTGAGGGTCGACCAGATGGTGTTCCAGTTGGTCAGGTCAGTCTGAAGTCCTGCCGGCAATGACAGCGAGGCCAACTGCGGCAGTGAGAGTCCCGACAGCAAGTTCGTCGATCCCGTCGTCGGCGACTGCAGTAGGCCGGTCGCCAGGTTCTGCAGCGCGGTCGGTAGCGAATTGATGAACTGGGCCAGCTCCGCGCCGATGTTCGACGCGCCCGAGCTGCTCGCCTGGGTGGCCGCGGCGGCTTGCAGCGGCTGGGCGGCGGCGTTGGTGGTCTGCGGCGGCTCGGTGAACGGCGTGAGTTGCGATGCCGCGGCGGAAGAGCCGGCGTAGCCGTACATCGCGGCAGCGTCTTGGGCCCACATCTGCATGTAATGGGCTTCGGTGGCCGCGATTGCCGGGGTGTTCTGCCCCAAGATGTTGGTGGCGATCAGCGTCATCAACAGCGTGCGGTTCGCGGCGATCACGGGTGGCGGCACCGTCGCCGCGAACGCGGCCTCGTAGGCGGCGACCGCGGCCCGGGCCTGATTCGCGGTCTCCTCTGCCTGCGTGGCGGTGGCGGTCATCCACGCCACGTACGGCGCGGCCGCAGCGCTCATCGACGCCGACGACGGGCCCTGCCACGAACTCGCGAGCCCGTCGACGGTCGCCTGGTATGACGACGCTGTGGAACTCAGCTCATCAGCAAGGCCGTCCCAGGCCGCCGCGGCGGTTAGCAGCGGGCCAGGCCCCGCGCCGGCGTACATGCGCCCGGAGTTGATCTCCGGCGGCAGTGCCCCGAATTCCATTTGTCTACACCTCCTGGCAGCGTGGCCCGTCTCGATATCGCCTCATGAGATCTGCTGCGTTGCAGATGTTTTGAACATCAAGTGACGGGCCAGGAGCCACCGCGATCATCGGAGGTGGCGAATTGCTTTGCGGCGCAGCAGCGTTGCGGACCGCTAAGCAGCAATCCCCTGATTTGTCACACCATTTTTATAGCGAGCGATAGCGCGATTCGCGTTTCGCGTCAGTTTCGCAGCTGTAATGGGAAACCTACGGCGAGCAGCTCAGGCTCACGCGGTTTCAGTTAACGAAATGGTCATAGATTCCGAGGGCGGAAAAACGAGGTCAGCGGCCACTTTTCAGGGCTGACCCCACCTGAGCGCTCATGCGGTTTACGGATAGTTCACGTGACGCCGGTGACGGTTTGTGAGCGGCATCACGCGCCGGGGCGGCTAGGCCGATGTGGTCATCGTCGAGCCAACTTGCTCATACGCTCGCGTACGCCTCGGCGTCGCCCGCGTTCCAGCCTCCAACCTGACGGTCAAGCAGTTCGCGGATGGGGGCTTCGTCGAAGCGCCGGTCGGCATCGGTCATGGGTAAGAAAGCTACGCTGGCGGGCATGGCCATCGAATCCACCATGCTGGCTCTCGGCACTCCCGCGCCGCCGTTCAGCCTGCCCGAGCCGGCCACTGGCAACACCGTCAGCCTGGACGAGCTGACCGGGCCCGCGCTCGTCGTCACCTTCGTCTGCAACCACTGCCCCTACGTCAAGCACGTCGCCGCTGGGCTTGCCGCGCTGGGTCGAGACCTCCACGACCAGGGCGTCGCGATGGTCGGGATCTCCAGCAATGACGTCGCCACTTACCCGCAAGACGGGCCCGACGAGATGGTGGTCGAGGCCCGCAACCATGGCTGGACGTTCCCCTACCTCTACGACGAAACCCAGGACGTCGCCCGCGCGTTCTCGGCGGCCTGCACGCCCGACACATTCGTCTTTGACGGTGAGCGCAGACTCGTCTACCGCGGCCAACTCGACAACTCCCGGCCCGGCAACGATCTACCCGTGACGGCCGCTGACGTTCGGGCAGCGGTCGACGCCGTATTGGTCGGTCGGCCCGTCGATGCCGATCAGCGGCCGTCGATCGGTTGCGGCATCAAATGGCGTTGAGCCTCAACGATATCCGCGTTTGAGTAAATGGCGGGCGCCGGCGTTCATGGCTTCGGGGCTTGCGACGGCAAAGCCGAACGCGTTGGCCAGGCGGTCAGTGATATTGAAGGCAAGCGAGACCGCTAAGGCGTCCTTGATCTGCTGAGGAGATACCGATGCGTCCAGGACAGCTTGAATGTCTTGTGCCTCAAGGCTGTTTTGTTGGGTGAGTTTGCCGAGCATGCGCAGTGTTGCACGCAGTGGCTCGTCGATCGGCGCAGTATCGAGATCGGCCAGCGTGTCGGCGACCTTGGTCTCGTCGCTGTACCACATCGACGACGTCGCGGAGTGCGCCGAGACGCAGAATGGGCACTCGTTGGCTTTGGAGACGTAGGCGGCCATCAGCTCACGATCGCCGATCGACCAATCGGATTGCCCGCGCATCGCTTCATTGGTGAGCGGGCCACCCCCGTAGAAGTTCGGGCGATAGAGCGCCAGCTTGACGGCGTCGACGACGGGATGGCCAGAAAACAACCGAATCATCGCCAGAATCACCTTGGTGTGCAAGCGATGACCCCGCTCGAGGATTTCCAGTCTCATCGTTCCGGCGTCTCTTCGGTTGCGCTGGCCAAGGCTGCCAGCGCGCTCGCGTACTGACGGCTGGCTTGCCCGACTGCGGCGGATACCACGATTTCAAAGATCTGGTCCTCGGACAGGCCCGCCCCGCGGACGGCAGCGACATCTTCGTCGCTGACTCGGTAGGAATGGTTGGCCACCTTGTCGACCAATGCGCGGATGGGCTCCTCGAGGCCGGCATTCTCGAATGCCGCGCGCCGCAACTCGGCTGACGCTTTTCCACTACCTTCCAGCACGCGGGTGACGAGCTGACGATGCAATTGGGCTATCTCGACCATCGGTCCCACCTCCCATCGCGGTACGGTACCGCCGATGAAGTTTGTGGTGACAGGCTATGGCAGTCGCGGCGACGTCGAGCCGTGCATCGTCGTCGCTCTGGAGCTACTGCGCCGCGGTCACGATGTGCGGATGGCGCTAACGGTCCCGCCGGACATGCGCGCCGTCGTCGAGTCGGCCGGGCTCACTGCGGTCCCCTACGGGCGGGAGTACCAGGAGCTGCTGGGCGACCAGGATTTCATGCGCATGCTCCAGAATCCGCTTAACGCGATCTCCGAGGCAATCGAATACGTTGTCAAGATTTCGGCGGAGAAGAGCGCGACGTTGACCTCATTGACTGAGGGGGCCGACGTGCTCGTGGCGGGCATCACCGAGCAAGCGTTGGCCGCCAATGTCGCTGAGTACCATGGCATTCCGCTGGCCGCGCTGCACTTCTTCCCGCCGCAGATTTTGGAGCTCAGGCAGCCGCAGGCGGGCGCCCCGAAGGAGGCGGAACGCGCCCAGCGTCGGGAACTTGGCTTACCGGAGGTAGCCGCAGCGTCGGCGCCACCGTTGGAAATCCAGGCGTATGACGAACTGTGCTTTCCCGGGCTAGCAGCCGAATGGGGCGACGAGGGCGCACGACGGCCCTTCGTCGGGGCGCTGACGCTGGAGTTGCCGAGCGATGCCGACGATGAGGTGTTGTCGTGGATTGCCGCGGGAACCCCGCCGATCTACTTCGGTTTTGGAAGCATGCCACTGGCAGCCCCGGCCGACACGGTCGCCGCGATCAGCGCGGCGTGCGCCCTGATCGGTGAGCGGGCGTTGATCTGTCTGGGACCGAATGAATGCCCGCCAATCGCGGAAGCCGACCATGTCAAGGTCGTGCGAGCGGTTAATCACGCGGTCATCTTCCCCGCTTGTCGCGCGGTGGTTCACCACGGCGGGGCAGGCACGACGGCGGCTGGTCTGCGCGCCGGTGTTCCCGCGCTGGTCCTCTGGGCCGGGCTCGATCAGCCGATCTGGGCAGCTGCCATCGAGCGACTGAAAGTCGGTATTGCACAGCGCTTTTCGGAGGCCAGCCAGCAATCACTGGTTGCTGGCCTGCGGTTCCTCCTTGGCCCGCAATGCGTCACTGCGGCCTGTGATGTTGCCGCTTCGATGACGAAATCCGCCGAAAGCGTCGCCAGCGCCGCCGATCTCCTCGAAGCCGCTGCGCTACCCGCCTAGCTCACCCGAGATGCCGCGTTCGATGCTGGCCTGGGTCGTCGCGGGCAAAACGATCAGGCCCTCGAGTTCTCTGCGTGCGCGGTCATAGGCATTTTGGCGTTCTTGCGGAGTTGCAGCGGAGTCGGACGCCATGCGCAAGAGATTCTCAGCGCGTACGATGCGCTGCTGTCCGTCTTGCGAGAAGTCATTCCGGCGCCGACGTCTCGCCTCTGCCTCAGCGATGTTGAACGCCGTCACGTAGTCCTCAACAGCGGCCAGATAGCGCGCCGCGGCGTCGCCGTCATCGAGGAGATCCTCGACTCTGGCCGGGCGCAGGAAGTCTGCCCGCAGCTTGGCCTTGTGAAAGCTGACCGTGAGCGGATCGCGCATGTCGGTCATCAGCGGGTAGTCGAGCAGCCTGGCGAAGTCGAGTTCATACTCCAGCCAGCGGGTGTCTGTTCGGTCGTGCTCTCGCAGGACACGGGTGAGCGAGCGCGACTGAGCGGCCCGATGGTCGACGGTCGCAGGGCGCTTATTGCTGGAGAACGCGCGTATCGCAGCGATGATCATGCCCGCCACCGGAACGATCACGATCAGGAACTCCGCTAGCCGAAACAGCAAGCCCACCCGACCAGGATGCCACCGGCGGGCAGCTCATCGAGGAAGGTCCCACTGCCCGAAATCGGGAGCAAGAATCTGGTCGACGTCCACATGGGTGTCGCCAATCAGCGGACCGGGGTTCGACGCGGTGTTGACCGCGCTCTGCAAAAGCACCGCCCGCGGCTCGCGTGCACCGTTCGACCACGCGACCGTCTGCCAGGCCCAGTTGTGTCCTGCCGTCGTCGACGGGCCAATCACGCCGTCGCCGATCGCCCATCCGCAGGCGCGGGAATGCCCATAGATTCCTGTACGGCCTACGCCCAGCACCGAGTTGATTCCTCGAAACCACTGGAGCCCCGGGCCTTTCCAGGTGTTCTGGTCGATATCCTCGTCGACACTGAAGAAGATCGGTGCTGAACTCGCGCCGCCGGCCGCGTCGTGCAGCCGCAAGGCGGTCCGGGCGTCGGCCACGCCCCCGTCATAGCCGCGGGTGAAATCCGACGGGTCAGGCCAACCCGGCTTGCCGTACTGGTAGACGCTGACGAGGTGCAGGCCTGCTGCGCGCATCCCGTCGGCAAACTGGCGGGTGACGGGCTTGAAATCGAAGTTCGCGCCAGGCCGCGACTCGGACACATAGACCACTGCCCCGTCATAGCCCGCCGATTTGATTTGATCTGGCTGGACCAGCCGCTCAGTGAAATCGATCAGCTTCGTGGCGGCCGCCGACGCGGGCCCGGCAAGCGGCGTGGCCAGCGGCCCAAGTCCTAACAGAAGTGGTGCGGCCGCAAATTTGATGGCGTCGCGGCGTGAAAGGGATCGCTGACTGTTCATGGTCTCAGTGCGTAAGCAGAGCGGTCGCGCTCCAGGCTCTGCGGCCGGGGTGGCGTGGATCTGGCTGGGGCGTCCAGAGAGCTGGGCGCATGAACATCGGTAAGCGCCGAAATCGATTGGCGGCCGCCATCAGTGGTTGCACGTCGAGGGTGCGCCAGCCCAGATCCTCGAAGTAGGCCAACCCGTTTTCGGGCGCGAACTTGAACGGCGCGTTCTGCAGCATTCCGGCCATTTTCTTGTTCATCATCTTCTTCAGGCCCGGACCGGCGAAGTCGAGCATCCACCAGGTCACCTCGGGTCGACTGATCCCCGCGGAAAGCGCGACGACGTCGCGGTCTTCCAGATACATCAGCAGGCCCTCGGTCAAGACCAGCGCTTTGGTGGCGCCGTCGAGGGCCTGGTCGAAGAATGTGTCACGCTCGGCCGGGTCGGCCAGGTCGACGGCCGTGCGGGTCAACCGGCATCGCGGTGTCTGGTCGGCGAGAAGCTGCGTCTTTTCCGCGAGCAGCTGCGGCAGATCCGCTTCTATCCAAGGGAATTCGGATGGCAGATCCAAACGGTACGGTCGGGTGTCCAAGCCAGCGGCCAGGTTCAACACCCGGTCGCAGCCGTCGGCAATCGCTGTGGTGATGACGTCATCGATGATCTTGGTTCGCGCGATGAGCCACCACCCGTTGCGAGTCGAGCGTGGAACACTGGCCACGATCGCGCGGCCGTGTTCACCGGCGAGGCGTTCGGCGAGCGGGTCGCGGAACAACGCATCGGCTCGCGCCGATTCGGTTGCCCGATGCAGCGCGGTCCACCGGGCCGTATCGGAAACGTGGGTGATGTAGTGCCCGGTCTCTGGCATACGTTGCGTTATAGCACCGACCGCTGGTGGAAAGAGGTCGGGGTCGTGTACAAGAGTCGTGTGGACGATCCGGCCGTCAGGTCATTCAGTTCGTCGGCGCTTCGCGAAGCGATGGCCCGTCGGCTGTATCGCCGATCGGTAGCCATGGGCCAAATCACCGTGCCGGCGGTTCCCAGCTTGATCGACGAGTACGTCAAGATGTGCGACAACCTGTTCGCCAGCGTCGGCATCCAGTACTCCCCGGAGGAATTCGCCCAGCTGAGGATGGTGCTGGAGAGTCAGTTGGCGGAGGCCTACCGCACGTCGTCGCGTTCCAACATCGTCATCTCGTTTCATGCGCCTTTCGGAACGGCGCTGAATTATCGCGTCAACGTCGAGTCGGCGACGATCGCCGGCGCGTACGACGGCTGGGTCGGCAATCGCGAGGGATCGCTGTTCGGCGTCGAACCGGATGCCCGGGTGTCGGCGCTGGCCGGCGAAGCCGCCGATCCAGGCGGCTTTCGGGTGCTTGATATCGGCGCCGGAACCGGTCGCAACGCGCTGGCGCTGGCGCGGCGCGGCCACCCGGTGGACGCCGTCGAGATCGCGTCAAAGCTCGCCCACATCATCCGGACGGAAGCCGAGCGCGAATCACTCGACGTGCGCGTCATCGAGGGCGATGTCTTCGCAACATTGGACGATGTCCGCCGCGACTATCAGCTGATCGTGGCCTCCGAACTCGTGCCAGACTTCCGGACCACGCAACAGCTGCGCGGCCTGTTCGAACTCGCCGCGCATTGCCTGGCTCCCGGTGGGCGATTGCTGTTCAACACTTTCGCGCCACGAGAGGGCTACGTCCCCGACGATGCCGCGCGGGAACTCGGCCAGCAGTGCAACACGATGATCTTCACCTCGGAGGAGATGTCGAGCGCGACCGACGAGCTACCTCTTGAGCTTGTTGCCGACGACTCGGCCTACGAGTACGAGAAACGTCATCTGCCCGAGGGCGCCTGGCCGCCCACCGCCTGGTTTGCCAACTGGGCCAACGGACTTGACCTGTTCGACGTCGAGCGCGACGAATCCCCAATCGACTTGCGCTGGCTCGTTTACCAGAAGGCTTCCGATGGCCGATGAACTCCACTACGTCAACGCGAACGGCCTGAACTTCGCGTACCTCGAGGACGGCTCCGGTCCTCTTGTGCTGATGCTGCACGGGTTTCCGGACACCGCACACACCTGGGACGACCTGCGCGCGCGGATCGCCGCCCAGGGCTACCGCGCCGTCAGCCCGTTTATGCGCGGCTACGATCCCACCGCGATTCCGGATCGCGACACCGACCAAGAGACGTTGGCGCGCGATCCCCTCGCGTTGATCGCAGCGCTCGGAGCCCATGACGCCGTTGTCATCGGCCACGATTGGGGCGCTTCGGCCGCCTACGGCGCGGCGGCACTCGGTCCCGATCGCGTGAAAAAGCTGTTCGTCATTGGCATTCCGCACCCCGCGACGTTGAAACCATCGCCGAAGAAGCTGTGGGGTGCGCGCCACTTCGTAGCATACAAGCTGCCCGGAGCGCCGAACCGCTTCGCGCGCAACGACTTCGCCGCACTCCCCGCGATCTATCGCCGATGGTCGCCAGACTGGAAACCCGAGCAAGAAGAGTTCGACGCCGTCCGCGCGAGCTTCTCAAACCCCGCGAGCTTGAATGCCGCGTTCGGTTACTACCGAAAGCTCTCGCCAATACCGAGCGCGTCACTACGGGCGCGCATCACCGTGCCGACCGTGGTCTTTGCGGGGCTCGGTGATCCGATCGTCGCGCCGTCGGACTACCGGGCTGCGGCGCGGATGTTCGAAAACGACTACGTCGTCGAAGAAGTGCCGGGCGGGCATTTCCTGCATCGCGAGCACCCGGACGTCTTCGCCGAACGGCTGCTGGCTCACCTGTAGTCTCCAGGCCTATGCCCGAGGTGAATCGTCGCTCGATGATGTTGATGACCGGGGTCGGCGTGCTGGCGGTCGCGGTCCCCCTTCCGCAGGCCTGCGCCAAGCCGCGTCCACCGGCCGCGCCCACAGGTCCGTACATCTTTCACGACGAATTCGACGGCCCGGCCGGTTCGGCTCCCGATTCGTCGAAGTGGGCGGTGTCGAAAGCCCGCGAAACGATCAAGGACCCGACGTACTGGGAGCGTCCGGAGAACATCGGGCAATACCGCGACGATCGCCACAACGTTTTCCTCGATGGAAACTCCAACCTGGTCTTACGCGCCGCGAAAGACGGCCCCACGTACTACAGCGGCAAGGTGCAAAGCCTGTGGCGAGGCGGCGTAGGGCACACCTGGGAAGCCCGGATCAAGCTCAATTGCCTGACGGCCGGCGCATGGCCCGCCTACTGGCTGGGCAATGACGACCAGGGCGAAATCGACGTCATGGAGTGGTACGGCAACGGCAACTGGCCCTCGGCGACGACCGTGCATGCAAAAGCCAACGGCGGCGAATGGAAAACCCACAACATCGCCATGGACAGCGGCTGGCACACCTGGCGCACCCAATGGGACGACGCCGGCATTCGGTTCTGGAAGGACTACGTCGACGGCGCGCAGCCGTACTTTGACGTGCCGGCGAGCTCGTTACCCGACTGGCCGTTCAACGGACCGGGCTACACCGTCTTTCCGGTGTTCAACCTTGCGATTGCCGGTTCGGGCGGCGGCGATCCCGGACCCGGCAGCTATCCCGCCGACATGCTCATCGACTGGATACGTGTCTGGTAACGCGACGCGTCGCGCTCAGTAGTTATTGCAGCTGTTGGCGAGTTGGCCGATCAGTCCGATGTATTTCCCGGCCCCCGGCATGCCTTGCGCCTGCTGGGCCATTTGCGCGCGCTGGGGCGGCGGTGAGGCGAGGAAGGACCGCAACCAGCCCTGCGCCATCGGCGACGCATTGAACTTTGCGGCATCGGCCGGTGACTGCGCATTCAAGGCGGCTACCACCTGCGGGTAACTGCAAGTGGTGTTGATTGCGGAATCGATAGCGGGGTCTGCCGAGGCAATACCGGCGCCAGCGACTAACGACAACGCCAGACCGCCGACTGCAGCAGCCAGTCTGGTGAACGAGGGCGTGACCATATGGGGACACCTTCCAAGCCATGCACCGCCGGACTTCGGCGAAGAGAGCTTCAGTTTACCGGAACCGAGCCGGGCTAAGCTCGCTCAAAGGTTTCGGCGGCGTTGCGCGGAGGCGAGAATTCGCAGGCCCGGCGCGGGCTAGGGTCTGGTCATGGACGACTCGCTCAAGCCGTCTGTCAAGCGCCCGACCCGCAATTTGGCGGTGGATTTCTACCGCGTATCCGGTGTGGTCCTGATCGTGCTCGGCCACTGGCTCGCCGGATCGGTGACCTATGACCACGGTCAGTTCGGTCGGCAGAACCCGCTCGTCGACATGCCCTGGACTCAATGGCTGACGTGGCCTTTCCAGGCTGTGCCGACGTTCTTCTTGGTCGCCGGTTACGCCGGCGCGGTGTCCTGGGCACATCGGCGTGATGCCGAGGGTGTGTCCCGTCAGAGTTGGCTGCGGCACCGCCTTGCCCGGGTGCTCGGACCGACCACTATCTATGTCGGGCTGATCTCGGCGGTGGTGGTTGTGATCGAGTGGCGCCATGTTGGTGGTTCCACGCTGGAGTACGCGGGTTGGGCAGTGGCCATGCATCTGTGGTTCCTCGCCGTCTATCTGCTTGTGGTCTCGTTGACGCCGGCTGCCATTGCCGCACAACGGCGTTGGGGATTGCTGGTGCCGGTGGTGCTCGCGGCGGGTGTTGTTGCGGTCGATGCCTTGTCGCTGCGCGGGCACGTCCCCTATTTGCGGCCGCTGAACTACCTGTTGTGCTGGGGTGGCCTCTACCAGCTCGGAATCGCTTGGCAGGACGGGCTATTAGCCGGCCGCAGGTCCGCGCTGCTCGGTGGCGGATCGGCAGTCGTGCTGGCGCTGCTGATCTTGGTGGGACCCTATCCGGTCAGCATGATCGGTGTGCCAGGCCAGGCGCTGCAGAATTCCGACCCCCCCTCGGTGGGGATGCTGGCGTTCGGTTGCGCGCAAGCGGGGCTGGTGATAACCATTGCGCCCCTGCTGAATCGGGCGTTGCGTTCAGGGCTAGCGGAGCGGGCACTGACTATAGCCAACAGCAACGTGATGGCTCTTTACCTGTGGCACATGATTCCTGTCGTGATTGTCGCGATCGTCGGCTACCCCGCCGGGCTGTTGCCCCAACCGGTCGAGGGCACGACGCAATGGTGGCTGGCCCGGCTGGAATGGGCAGTTGTTCTCAGCCTGGTGGCCGCGTGCGAGATGGTGCTGTTGTACTGGGGCCGGCGCATTTTCGGGGCGCCGCTCGCCATGTTCTGCACGCCGCTATCCGATCGATGGGCCGAACCGGTCATGCTGGCCGGTGCCGTGATGGCGGCGTATGGGCTGGCGTTCATCGCCGCTAAGGGCTTCGCTCCCGACGGGCATTTTCCGTGGCTGACCGGGCTGATCTTCGCTGGCGGCGTGCTGCTGGTCGCGCTTCGCCCTGCCGAGGAGTAACCGATACCGACCATTGGTCTTGTATACCGACCAGTGGTCGGTTACATTCTGATCTGGATCGGAGGTAGCAATGAGCACAACAGAGCCGGCGCAGATCCGCACCCGCATGTTCGCTCGCGCGTTGGGTCCGTTTTTCACCATCGTGCCGACCACGGTCGCCGTGCGCGGCTCCTACATGCGAACACTGTTCACCGAATTCAAAGCAAACCCGATGTGGCCGTGGCTATTTGGTGCCATTCTTTTGCTTTTCGGCCTGGTCATCATCGCGTTTCATCAGTACTGGCGCAGCCCGGCGGCCATCATCGTGTCGGTGGTGGGCTGGTTTCTGGCGATACGCGGCGTGCTCTTGCTGACTGTTCCGGCGGCGTACGACGCGGCCGGTGATGCGGTTTACAGTTCGGGGGCCACCGTGGCGATATGGGCGGTTTTCGTCTGCCTGGCACTGTCCGGGCTTTATCTGACCTACGTCGGCTGGAAGCCGCTGCCGGGAACGCCGTAATGCCGCGGGTAGTCAAGCATCCGGACGTCCGCAGGGCGGAGCTGCTCGACCGGGCAGCCGGGCTGTTCCTGCGACACGGCTACGAGAATGTCAGCCTCAACGATCTGATCGCCGACGCTGGAGTCTCCAAAGGTGCTTTCTACCACTGGTTTCCATCAAAGGACACACTGGTGGCCGCCCTGGCCGAGCGCAGCGCTCGCGAGGCTTTCGTCAGCGTCGAGCACGCTCTGGCCGCATGTCAGGGTGATGCCCTGGAGCGGCTGAACGCGGTGTTGCGGGCCGGTTTTGAGATCAACATGGCGACGAGCGGACCAGAACAGTTGGCCGCGATGGTGTCGTTGCTGCGTCCTGACAATGCGCATCTTTACGGACGCATTGTCGCCGTCGAGCAAGATCTGTACCGGCCGTTGCTCACTGACGTGATATCCGAAGGAATCGCTGACGGCATCTTCGACACGTTCGATCCCGAAGGCGTCGCCGACATGATCTATGGCCTGGCGGCCCGCACGAACTCAAATATCGTCGCAGTGCTGGATGCTGCCGACGAGCGCGCACGGGACCGCGCAATCGATGCCCTGGCAACCAGATTCAGGCTGCACGGCCTGGCCGTCGACCGCATCCTTGCCCTGCCCGACGGAAGCATCGCCACCCTGACCAGGGCCCAAGTAGAGGCTATGGTCGCCGGCCTACCGCGCCGCTATTAGGACGACGCGCTCAGCGCGTCCAGTGCCGCATCGTAATTCGGCTCGTTCGCAATCTCTGGCACCAACTCCGAGTAGGCGACGTTGCCGTCGGCGCCGATCACCACGACGGCCCGGGCGAGCAGGCCCGCGAACGGACCGTCGGCAATGGTCAGGCCATAGTCCTGCCCGAAGCTGTCGCGGAACGCCGAGGCGGTCTTGACGTTCTCGATGCCCTCCGCGCCGCAGAATCGCGCCTGCGCGAACGGCAGGTCCTTCGACACGCACAGGACCGGCACCCCGCTTGCGGCGGCGCGTTCGTTGAAGGTGCGCACGCTGGCGGCGCACACCGGCGTGTCGATGGACGGAAAGA
>DAIODV010000073.1:10585-12603 GCA_036746615.1 Mycobacterium sp. | reverse complement strand
CCGACTACAAACTGGTCGACGAAGGTCTGGTTATCGTTCCGGTCCAAAACCAAGAGTTTGCCGACGACGCCACCAACCTGTACTTCCATGCGGCAGGTTTCGACGGCGGCCCTGTAACCACACTCAACATGCCGGAGGTCGTTGCGGGCGGCACCCTGGACGACGCGGTCAAGGTGGGTGTGCAACAACTCGTCACTCAAGTCGAAAGCGACTATCAGGCCGGCGAACTCAGCCCCGACAGCCCGCTATACATTTTCGGCTACTCACAAAGCTCGGTCGTCATGGGTTTGGCCGAACAGCAATTGCACGACTATGGGATTCCCCAGCAGGACCTGAACTTCGTCATGGTCGGCGATAGCGCATCCGCCGAAGGCGGCTTTCTGAATTCGTACCTGGACACTCTGCCAAGCTGGATGCAGCCCTACGTTATTGACGGTCTTAACCAATTCGGTGCCGGCGACATGCTCGGGGCGACGACCCCCGACAACCTTTACCCCACCGAGGTCTACTCGCTATCCGGCGATGGGTGGTCCCATTACGACGGTGGCCTCAACGATCTTGGGATGTACTCCGACCACCTCGAATACCTGGGTTTGACGCAGGCTGAGCTGGCATCGGCCGGTCCGCCCGTAGTCGATGGGCTCACCGAATACTTCACCATTCAAGATTCGATGGTGAACAGTATGGAAGCTCTCTGGACACAGCTTCTGATGGCGGTCAGCATTTTCTAGTTTCCTCGACCTTTCCGACCGAACCATTCAGTGGTGAACCTCGTGATAACGAATGAGGCGCCTTCGGGGCATAAGTCGTGGTGGGCGCCGAGGAAAGCCGTGCCGTCCACGCGCCGAGGGGCACACGTGGACGGCATGGCATTTCAACTGCGGCAACGTGCTGGCAAACAGCACGCTCGAAGAAGGACGACGTTGATCCCGTGAACTGGTATGTGCTGTTGATTGCCGCGGTCGTGCTGGAGCGCGTGGCCGAGCTCGTGGTGACGAAACGCAACCGCGCCTGGAGCCTGGGACACGGCGGTGTCGAGTTCGGCGCCGGACACTACCCGGTAATGGTGACGCTGCATACCGCGCTGCTAGTGGGATGTCTGGTCGAGCCGATCGCGTTGCACCGACCCTTCATTGCGGCGCTTGGTTGGCCAATGCTCGCGATAGCGCTCGCCGCACAAGTGTTGCGCTGGTGGTGCATTGGCACGCTGAAACATCAATGGAATGCTCGGGTGATCGTGATACCGGGCGCCGCCCGGATCACCGCCGGCCCGTATCGCCTGCTGCCTCACCCGAATTATGTCGCGGTGATTGCCGAAGGCTTTGCCCTGCCGCTGGTCCACACCGCGTGGATTACCGCGCTGGTGTTCTCGGTTCTCAACGCAGCCTTGCTGAGAACGCGAATCCACGTGGAGAACGAGGCACTGGCGGGCCTGAAATAGTTGACGGCCGCCTTGTGGCATGATCCTTGTTGAGTAACAACAACTCTCGATCTGCCGGTGACGACCAAAGGTCACGTTTCGGCACCGAACGTCACTATTTGGAAACGACGCGGTGCGGCGCATCGCATGTTCCACACAGGTCTACTAAAAATGTAGCCGGTACTTGAATCGGCTTAGGCCTGTTGCTGACTTGTGGAGCAAACTTAAAGGAGCGGACGCCAATGGCGATCTTGATCAAAGCGGTTGCCGGCGTTGGGTTGTGCGGGGCCGCAATAGCATTGAGCGCGGACGCGGCAGCTACCCCGTTCATGACGGGCGGCTACGCATGTGTCCAGGGACAAGCAGGCGAGGCTGGAGCACCGGCAGCCGCGGGTGCACCGGGAGCCGCGGGTGGTCCGGTAGTCGCGGGTTGTATCCCTAGCGCGCCAATCGCTGACACGGCCGGTACAGCGGCGGGTGCGCCACTGCCGGTTGGTGCTCCCGTCATTGCGCCGGTGCCGGCGGGTGCTCCCGTAGGTGCTCCGGTACCGGCGGGTGCACCCGTCCCGATAGGTGCGCCGCTGCCAATTGGCGCTCC
>DAIODV010000073.1:6779-10575 GCA_036746615.1 Mycobacterium sp. | reverse complement strand
GATTCCGGCGGGTGCTCCGGTGCCGGCTGGTGCTCCGGTGGCCGCGCCGCTGCCAGTGGGTGCTCCACTGATCGCGCTTGGCGGGGCTGCACCGGCACCGGGCGCTTTACTCACCGATACGGCTGGCGGCTATGGCGGTAAGGGCGAGTCGACGGGTCCGGCGCCGGCTGGTGGCCCTGCACCGGGCCAGCCGATCCCGGCCGGTCCGCCAGTGAGCTAAGTCGGCTGCTTTTCGAGTTGTACGGGACCCCGCTGGGTGATTACCAGCGGGGTCCATTGCGTGGCGGGTGTGCAAGGCGACAAAATACTTGCAGGACAAGCAACTTCGGCCGCGTGGCCCAGACCGCTGCTATTCCTGCACGATCACCGGGTCGCCAACGTTGACGGTGTTGTAGTACCACTCGGCGTCCGCGGGGCTCAGGCTGATGCAGCCATGGCTGACATTGTCAAACCCGAGTGAGTTGATAGCCCACGGGGCTGAATGCACAAAGAGCCCTCGGCTGCTGATGCGAACGGCATAGTCCACTGGAATCCGGTAACCCTGGGGATCGCTGACCGGGATGCCGACGCTGCTCGAATCCATAACCACCGTGCGATCTTTCGACAAGACCGTGTAGAGGCCGACTGGTGTCGGAAACTGCGGCCTGCCCATCGAGGCCAACATCACGCCGTCTTCTCCGCGGTGCGGTAGGTGGTGTGGCGCTGGTCGCGGGGGGCCTACCCCGTCAATGCTGACGGTGAAAGTGTGGCCCGAGATATCGGCAATACCGAGGACGGAACGACCCGTCTTGATCTCCGTAGACACTCCGCCCACCAAGAGTGCAATTGTGCTGTGCGCCGGCCAGAATCGGTCTGGAACCCACTGCACAACCTCGTTGTCGAGCCATTCGAATCTGCCAGTCATCGCGGGCGCCGACTTGACCTCGATGGCACGCTCGGCCGCCTGCCGGTCAGCGACGGGGGCTCTGAATGTCACCACCACAGGGTGGGCCACACCCACCACCTGGCCTGGCGTCGGCAGTACAGATGCGATGGCCGACCTATACGACTGGTTGATCGCCGCGCGGGTTACGCCAGCCGGTCCCGCGACCACGGTCGCGGCGGTCACAACCACTGCAAGAAGACACCGCACAACCGCCCGCATGGCTCCGACCCCTTTTAGTTGACACAATTGCAATAGGATCGTAGGGGTGCCTGAAGAATGAAAGTAGAAGGGCGCGTTAGATATTCGGTCACGCCTTTGTCACGTTTTGACTACGGCGTTGCCGGGGCTTGCCGGCGTGTAGCGTGCCCACCATGACTCAACAGTCGGATGCGGCGATCACCCAATCGCCAGAGGCGCGCGTTGGGGCGTGGCTGGCCGACTTCGAGTCTGCGCTGGCGGCGCGTGACATCGACCGTGTGGTCGCCAAGTTCGCACCGGACGGCATCTGGCGCGATCTGGTGGCGTTCACGTGGAACATCAAGACGGTCGAGGGCCACGACGGCATCGCCGACATGTTGCGCGCACGACTTGCCGACACTGACCCGTCGGGATTCCGCACCCGGGAAGCACCGACCGACGATGGCGGTGGCATGGCATCGGCGTTCATCGAATTTGAAACGGCCGTTGGCCGAGGTGTCGGTCATCTGCGGCTTAAGGGCGATCTCGGTTGGACGTTGCTGACCGCGCTGGATGAGCTCAAGGGTCACGAGCAGCCGGTGGGTTCTCGTCGCCTACGTGGCGCCGTGCACGGCCCCGATCCGGATGGTCGATCCTGGGCCGAGAAGCGTGCGGAACATGAGGCGTCGCTGGGCTATTCGCGGCAGCCCTATGTCATGGTTGTCGGCGGCGGCCAAGGCGGAATCGCATTGGGCGCCCGGTTGCGCCAGCTGGCGGTGCCGGCCGTCGTGATCGACAAGCACTCCCGGCCCGGCGACAATTGGCGCAAGCGGTACAAGACGCTGTGCCTTCATGATCCGGTGTGGTACGACCACTTTCCGTATTTGCCGTTCCCGGCGAACTGGCCGGTGTTTTCGCCGAAGGACAAAATCGCCGACTGGCTGGAGTTCTACACCCGGGTGATGGAAATCCCGTACTGGACCTCGACAACGTGCCTGTCGGCGTCGTTCGATGCCCAGGCAAAGCAGTGGTCGGTCGAGGTCGACCGCGACGGTGAACGGCTCACGCTGCGGCCTACGCACTTGGTGCTCGCGACAGGTATGGCGGGCATGCCCAATGTGCCGGAGTTGCCGGGCCAGAACCTATTTCGGGGAGAGCAGCATCATTCGAGTCAGCATCCGGGCCCGGACGGCTATGCGGGTAAACGTGCCGTCGTAATCGGCTCCGGCACTTCCGCGCACGACATCTGTAAAGCCCTGTACGAGAACGGGGTTGACGTCACGATGGTGCAGCGCGCGTCAACGCTTGTCGTCACGTCGGAGGCGGTGTTGGAAATCGCGCTCGGCGCAATGTATTCCGAGCAGGCGGTGGCCGCCGGAATCACCACCGAAAAGGCTGACCTGACGGTCGCATCGCTGCCGTACCGAATCATCGCGGACTTCCAGAAACCGATCTCGGACGCAATGCGGCTGCGGGACAAGGACTTATACGATCGGCTGGACAAGGCGGGCTTCAGGTTGGACTTCGGCGATGACGATTCCGGCCAGTTCATGAAGTACTTGCGACGCGGCGGCGGTTTCTACATCGATGTGGGTGCCTCAGATCTGATCTGCGACGGCAGCATCAAGCTGTGCCACGGCAGGGTCGAAAGGCTGACCGAGGAGTCGGTGATTCTGGACGACGGCACGGAACTGCCTGCCGATCTGGTGGTGTACGCCACCGGGTTTCGGTCGATGAATAGCTTTGTGGCAGACCTCATCGGCCAAGACGTGGCCGACAAAGTCGGCAAGGTATGGGGTCTCGGCTCGGGCACCACGCAAGACCCCGGGCCGTGGGAAGGCGAGCTGCGCAATATGTGGAAGCCGACCCAGCAGGAGAATCTGTGGTTCCACGGTGGGAACCTGCATCAATCGCGGCATTACTCGCTGTTTCTGGCCCTGCAGCTCAAGGCGCGCTATGAAGGAATCCCCACGCCGGTATACGGATTACAGCAGGTACACCACCAGAGCTAGGGTCGCCACGTGCGCAGGACCATCGACTGGGACGGCAACGCGGTCACGATCATTGACCAGACCGCGCTGCCGACCGACTACCGCGTGCTCTCTCTGCGCACCGTCGACGAGCTGATCGACGCGATCCGCCGCCTCGCCGTGCGCGGTGCCCCGGCGCTCGGTGCGGCGGGAGCGCTTGGCGTTGTGCTCGCGTCCCGCGAAGGCGGCGACATCCGGGCCGCGGCCGAACGAGTCGCCAAGGCACGACCGACCGCTGTCAACCTCAGCTGGGGCGTCGCGCGTGCACTCGAAAAGCTCGACGAGGGCGCCGAAGCCGTGCTCGCCGAAGCACTGGAAATCCTCGATGAGGACGAACGCCTCAACCGCGCGGCATCGGCCCACGCCGCCGAGATCGTACTCACGCTATGCGATCGCCGTCCGCTGCGGCTGCTGAGTCATTGCAACGCCGGTCATCTCGCCACCGTGGCGTGGGGCAGTGCGCTCGGCGTCGTGTGGCATCTTCACGAGCGCGGGCTGGTCGAGTCGGTGCTGGTCGACGAGACCCGTCCACTGCTGCAAGGTGCTCGGCTCACGGCATGGGAGCTGGCGCAAGCGGGCGTGCCCTACCGGGTGCAGCCGGACGGGGCCGCGGCGGCGGCGATGGCACGCGGGCTCGTCGACTGCGTCCTCGTCGGCGCCGATC
>DAIODV010000073.1:0-6769 GCA_036746615.1 Mycobacterium sp. | reverse complement strand
GGCGACGTCGCCAACAAGATCGGCACCTACGGCCTGGCCATCGCGGCCCGTCACCACCATGTGCCGCTCGTCGTGGTGGCGCCGTCGTCCACAGTCGACAGCTCGCTCGCCACCGGCGCCGAGATCGCCATCGAGGAACGCGCGCCCGACGAACTCAGGACGTTCAGTGGCACCACGATTACGCCGCCGGACGCCGACGTCTTCAACCCGGCCTTCGATGTGACCCCGGCCGAATTCATCGCCGCCGTCGTCACCGAGCACGGCCGCTACCGGCCGATTAACGACCGAGGGGAAGACACCGCGGCGGCATCGACATGATCAACAGCGAGAGCTGTGGACATCGCAAGCGGTGCTGCTGCTGTCCATCCACGCAGAGGTAGTACACACGCGAATCCATGGCATCCCGGACGTAGTTAATCCCCGCGACGTCAGGGCAGGTGATGTCAACTTCCTGGGGAATGTAGGGCGGCTGTGCGTGCACCACCCCCGGACTTACAACGGTCACCCACCCGAGCCCGAGAACGGCGGCAACCTTTTTAGCCCTGGCACATACGGCCATTCCCGATTTTCCAGCACGGAGGGGCGTCTGGGCAAGGGTTGGCGCTCGTCGAAAATGGAGCCGATGACGGGAATCGAACCCGCGTATTCAGCTTGGGAAGCTGATGTTCTGCCATTGAACTACATCGGCGCGGTTGCTTGGGAAGGCTAGCACTCAGCGACTGGCAGGCGAGCGGATACGCTCGTCGCGTGCTGCTCTCCGATCGTGACCTCAGGGCCGAAATCGCCGCCGGCCGGTTGGGAATTGACCCCTTCGACGACGCCCTGGTCCAGCCGTCCAGCGTCGACGTTCGACTCGACAGCCTGTTTCGGGTGTTCAACAACACCCGGTACACGCATATCGACCCCGCGAAGCAACAAGACGAGCTGACCAGCCTGGTCGAACCGGTCAACGGCGAACCGTTCGTCCTGCACCCTGGCGAGTTCGTGCTCGGCTCGACACTCGAGACCTGCACGCTGCCCGAAGATTTGGCCGGCCGCCTGGAAGGCAAATCGTCGCTGGGACGCCTGGGCTTGCTCACCCACTCGACCGCCGGCTTCATCGATCCCGGCTTCAGCGGGCACATCACCCTCGAGCTGTCCAACGTGGCCAACCTGCCGATCACGCTCTGGCCGGGGATGAAGATCGGCCAACTGTGCATCCTGCGGTTGACCAGCCCGGCCGAACATCCTTACGGCAGCGCGCGGGCAGGGTCGAAGTATCAGGGTCAACGCGGTCCCACGCCGTCGCGCTCGTATCAGAACTTCATAAGGTCCACATAGGTTCGGCTGTAACGCCCCACAGCCTCGACGGCGATCATCCAGTCATACGCCAGCGCGGTTGTTCACCTCCGCCAGAACATTGACGCGCCAGCGAGATCTGGAGGACCGGTGGACATCGTTCTCGGGGTGTCGATGGCACCCACAGTCGTCAGTACGGTCCTGGTGGAAGGTGTGAACGCCGACGGCGTGACGGTCGACCAGGACAATTTTGTATTCGCCGGCGACGACGACGCAGCGACCGTGAGCGCCGCCCATCAGGTGGTTTCGACAATCTTGGGCACTCGGGAGGGTGCCACCGAGTCCGGCCATGCGCTGACGTCGACCGGCGTGACGTGGACCGACCCGGTGGACGCCGCCACCCTGCGCGAAGTTCTGGCTGCCCGCAAGGTAGAAAACGTCATGCTGGTCTCGGCATTCATGGCTGCCGCGGCGCTCGCGCAGATGGTGGGCAACGCCACCGGCAACGCGCACACGGCGCTCTTGTTCGTCGAGCGTGACGCCGCGACGCTAGCCGTCGTCGACACGGCCGACGGATCCATCACCGATGTCCACAAGGCACTGATTTCCGACACGGACAGCGTCGCAGAAATGGCCACAATGCTCGCCGGCTTGGACGCGCTCGAGACGCACCCCGAGCATGTTTTCGTCGTCGGCTCCGGTGTCGATGTCGCGGTGCTCAAGCCGCAGTTGGAAGCGGTGACGTCGCTTCCGGTCAGCGCGCCGGAAGAACCGGAGACCGCATTGGCCTGGGGTGCTGCGCTGGCATCAGCCAACGCACCGCTGTTTGCGTCGTCGACCGACGCGCTGGCCTACGCGCAAGATCCCGCCACCGGCGCGGTCGATCCCGACGCCGCATCCCCGGAATATCTTGCGGTGCACGATGTTTCGCGAGGCACCGAACCGGGCGAGGACGAGTTCGCCTATAGCGCCGACCCCGATGAGGAAGCCGAAGCCGAGACCACCGTTCTGGATGTGGCCGACGCCGAGCATCGCCAGCGCCGGCCCGTTCTGCTCGTCGGCTCGATATTGGCGGTGGTCTTTGTTGCCGCGGCCTTGGCGCTAGAGGTTTCGCTGGCACTCGGTATCCGTCCCAGCGTCGTTGCGTTGCTGCCCCGGCCGCTGCAAAACCTCATCGTCTCGACACCGCAGGCCCCGGCGCCCGCCCCCGCTGCGATAAACGCGCCGGCCCCTCAGGCCAATCATCTGCAGGCACCCGCGGTGGCGCCTCCCCCCGCGAACGCCCCGCTCCCGGCCCCGCCGCCCGCAGCTCCGGTAATCCCGCCACCGCCGGCCGCGGCTCCCCGCGTGCCGGTAGTGGTGCCGCTACCCCTGCCGATTCCCATGGCTCCGTCCGCGCCGATCAATCCCGCCCCCTTGAACCCGCCGTGGTGGAATCCGCCTGGGCATTGGCCGGGCTCGCAGCCGCCGGGACACTTGCCAGTACCCCAGCCTCCGGTGCAGCTCCCGGATCCGCAGCCTCCGGTCAACAAGCCGGTGCCAGTGCATCAGCCGGTCCCGGTGCACCAGCCGGTGCCGGTCCATCAGCCGGTGCCGGTCCATGAGCCGGTCCCCGTGCACCAGCCGGTGCCGCAGGTCCCGGTTCAGGTCGGGACTCCCCAGCTTCCGATACCGCTGCCCCAGGGTCCCGTGCCCATGCCGGCCCCGGAGGCGCCGGTCGCACCCGCGATGCCGGCTCCGGCACCAGAGGCGCCCGTGCACATGCCGGCTCCGGAGGCGCCCGTCGCACCCGTCATGCCGGCCCCGGAAGCTCCTTCGATCGCCGCGCCTCCGGCGCAGGCACCCTCGAGCAACCCATTTGGCGGCTTCGGCGGCTTTGGCGGTGGCCACCCGGGTGGCGGCGGCTTGGGCGGCTTCGGCGGCGGACCCAGCTTCGGCGGCGGGCCGAGCTTCGGCGGCGGACCCAGCTTCGGCGGTGGCGGAGGCTTCGGCGGGGGCCACAGCTTCGGTGGCGGCGGCGGCTTCGGCGGAGGCGGCTTCGGAGGCGGCGGGCACCACTAGCTTGGGCCGCCCTCGTCATTGGCGAGGTAATGTCGATATATGAAGGGTCAGCGGGGGTGACCGCTTTCTGACGAGAACTTCATATAGTCCAGTTAACGTTGTTACTGGTAACGCCGTGCCCCGGTGCGGCGATCAATTTTGTGGTGGGAAGCCCAGCTGATCCGCTGAGTCCTGCCCTTCGTGGACAGCTAGCAAACAACATGGAGGAGTTGTGGACACCGTACTTGGTGTATCGATGGCGCCCACGACGGTCCGGATGGTGCTGGTTGAGGGGGAGAACGCCGACGGCGTCACCGTCGATGAGGACAACTTCGCGATAGCGAACGGCGAAGATGCGGCTACCCTCAGCGCACCCGACCAGGTGGTTGCGGCGATTTTAGGCACTCGCGAAGGTGCCAACGAGGCTGGTTACCAGCTGTTGTCGACCGGTGTGACATGGACCGACCAGCGGGAAGCCGCCGCACTGCGCGACGCGTTGGCAGCCCGCAAGGTGGAGAACGTCATGCTGGTTTCGGCGTTTTTGGCCGCGGCAGCCTTGGCGCAGTCGATGGGTTGCTCGACCGGTTATGCGCGCACTGCGCTGCTCTACATCGAGCCTGACTCGGCGACGTTGGCGGTGGTCGACGCCACCGACGGCTCGATCGCTGACGTGCGCCGTGAGCCACTGCCCGATGACGACGATCAGGCGGTCGCCAAGCTCGTCGGGCTGGTTTCTGCGGCAGAGCAGCTAGAAGAAAACCCCGAAGGCCTGTTGGTGGTGGGCTCCGGGGTCGACGTCCCGCTGATCAAGCCGGCGTTAGAGGCGGCGACGTCGCTTCCGCTGAGCGTGCCCGAGCGGCCCGAGACGGCGCTGGCCCGCGGGGCAGCGCTGGCGTCGGCGAATGCGCCCTTGTTCGCCTCGTCGACCGAAGCGCTGGCTTACGCGTTGGATCCAGGCACCGGAGCGGTGAGCCAGCATGCGCTCGCGCCGGGGTACCTAGCCGTCGCCGAAGCGGCGGCAGCCGTCGAACCCAATGCGGAAGCGTTGGCTTACAGCGCCGTTACCGACGACTCAGCGGCCGTCTACACGCAGGGTGGTCCCGACGTCTACGCCGATGTCGAGGAACAAGAAGACTTCACCACCGGCATGTACCCCGACTTCAGCACGGGAGCATTCGCGCAGCCGACTCGCACACCGTTCTTGGCGGCGATGAGCGTGATCGTCATCTTTGTCGTCGGCGTTGTGGCGCTGGTGATTTCGCTGGCGTTCAGTATTCGGCCGTCGGTGAGTTCGCGGCCCAGCCTCGCGCAAAATGTGGTGGCCCCCAGGCACGTTGTGGCCCCGGCGCCGGCTCCGAGGGCGGCGGTGCCTGCGCCGCCCGCACCTGCTCCTGCGCCAGCGCCGGCTCCGGTGGCAGCTCCGGCGCCGGCACCCGCACCCGTCCATGTGCCGGCTCCTGCTCCTGCGCCGGTTTTCGTCCCGGCGCCCGCTCCGGCGGCTCCGCCACCGGTGATCCCGCCGATCATTCCGCAGCTGATAGCGCCTCCGCTGTTGGGTCCGCCGGAAAGCCCGTGGGGCGGCGATCACGGCGGTGGCGGCTGGGGCCACGGCGGTGGTGGCGGCTGGGGCCACGGTTTCGGTGGAGGACACGGCGGCTTCGGAGGCTTTGGTCACGGCCGCGGGTAACTGTCGTCACCGCATGGCCAGCGGTTGCCGCCGTCGGTAAGGTCGAAGTGGCGAAGACCGGGGGAGTAGTTCGTGTCGCTCCTGGCAATCCGTAATGCACTGGCAGCGTAATGATCAGCTCCCGTAGACCGGTGAGCGAGCGATCAGTTTTTTGGAGGAGTAGTGGACACCGTCCTTGGCGTGTCGATGGCACCCACCGCGGTCCGCATGGTTTTGGTCGAGGGTGAAAACGCCGATGGCGTCACGGTCGATGAAGAGGGCTTCGACGTCAACTCGGCCGAGGCCCCGACCGTACGGGCGGCCGACCAGGTGGTTTCGGCGATCCTTGGCACCCAGGAAGGTGCCGCCGAGAGCGGCTACCAATTGCGCTCGACGGGTGTGACCTGGACGGATCCCGTCGAGGCCGCTGCGCTGAGCGATGCGCTGGCGGCGCGCAAGGTCGAGAACGTCATGCTGGTGTCGTCGTTCTTGGCCGCTGCGGCGCTGGCGCAGGTCGTCGGCAACTCGGTCGGCTATGAGCAGACCGGCCTGTTGTTCGTCGAACCCGACACCGCGACGCTGGCCGTGGTCAACACGGCCGACGGTTCGATCACCGACGTCCGCCGTCAGCCACTGCGCCCCGGCGGCGATCCCGTTGCCGAGCTGTCTGCGCTGGCTTCCGGCGCCGAGAGACTGGCGACGCGTCCGGATGGCCTGTTCGTCGTCGGCTCGGGTGTTGACATCGCCCCGATCAAGGCGCGGTTGGAAGCGGCGACTGGGCTGACGGTGAATGCGCCCGAGGAGCCGGAGACGGCGCTGGCCCGCGGCGCCGCACTGGCTTCGGCCAACGCACCGCTGTTCTCCTCGTCGACCGCTGCGCTGGCCTATGCCCAAGACCCCGGAACCGGCGCGATCGACCCGTACGCCGTCGCTCCCGGCTACTTCGACGTCGCCAACGACACCGCGACCGGCGAGCAAGCGCTGGCCTACAGCGCAGTCCCGGACGAGGAGGCCGAGGCCTACACCGCGGCCGTCGGCGACGAAGCGTTTCCGACCGGCAGTTACACCGCTGCCACCGCTATTCCCCGCGACGGCGGGCGCAGACCGCTGGTCCTGGTGGTCAGCGCGGTCGTGGCAATCTTCGTGGTGGCCGCTGCAGCACTAGTGGTTGCGCTGGCGGTCAGCATGCGGCCGACGTCGGCGGTCCGCCCCGAGCCGGGCCATAACGTAGTGGCCCCGGCGAAGCCGGCGCCCGCCGCTACTCCAGCTCCTGCTCCTGCTGCGGTTCCACCGCCGGCGCCAGCTGCTCCCGCGCCTGCCGCTCCAGCTCCGGCTCCTGAGGCTCCGGCTCCCGCGCCCCCCGCTCCCGGCCCCGCCCCCGCCCCCCCCGCCCCGGCTCCAGCGGCTCCGGTCGCCCCGGCTCCGGTGCCCGCTGCTCCCGCTCCGGCTCCCGTTGCTCCAGCCCCGGCTCCGGTAGCTCCGCCACCGGCGGCTCCCGCTCCCGTCCCGGTTCCGATTCCGATTCCGGTGCCGGGGATCCTCAGTCCGCAGCAGCCGGGACCCCCATCCGGAGGGCCTTGGGGCGGCGACCACGGCGGTGGCGGCTGGGGCCATGGCGGATACCCCGGTGGCGGCGGCGGAGGCTTGCCCGGCGGGGGAGGCTTGCCGGGCGGCGGCTTCGGCGGCGGCCACGGCGGCTTCGGCGGCGGTGGTGGCGGCTTTGGTGGCGGCCACGGCGGCTTCGGTATCCCTGGCCTGCACTTCTAAGGCGACGAAAGCAAACTG
>DAIODV010000072.1:0-12934 GCA_036746615.1 Mycobacterium sp. | reverse complement strand
TGGCTGCAGCATTTCACTGGCCGGGCGGGGACGGACTCGCTGCGGCCACCAGAACCAGCGACCGAGCAAGGTGGCGATGGATGGCGTCAAGAACGAACGCACGATCAGCGTGTCGAACAGCAACCCGAGGCCGATGGTGGTCCCGATTTGACCGAGTACCTGTAGATCGCTGAACACGAACGCGCACATGGTGATCGCGAATACCAGGCCCGCTGACGTCACCACCGAGCCGGAGCCGGCCATCGCCCGGATGATGCCGGTCTTCAAGCCGGCGCCGATTTCCTCCTTGAAGCGGGAAATCAACAGCAGGTTGTAGTCGGACCCCACTGCCAACAGCAAGATCACCGCCAATGCGAGCACCACCCAGTACAGCTGGATGCCGAGCATGTACTGCCACACCAAGACCGACAGCCCGAACGAGGCGCCCAACGAAAGCGCCACCGTGCCCACAATGACGAGCGCGGCAACCAGGCCGCGGGTGATGAGCATCATGATCAGCAAGATCAAGCTCAGCGCGGCCAGCCCGGCGATCATCACGTCGTACTTGGACATCTCCTGGATGTCCTTGTAGGTGGCCGCCGTACCGCCGACATAGATACCGGCGTTGGACAACGGCGTGCCCTTGATCGCTTCCTGCGCGGCCGTGGTGATCGGATCGATGTGCGAAATACCCTGCGGCGTCGCCGGATCCCCTTGGTGGGTGATGATCATCCGGGCGGCCTTGCCGTCTGGCGACATGAATAGTTTCAGCCCACGCTTGAAATCGGGGTTGTCGAAAACCTCCGGAGGCAAGTAGAAGGAATCGTCGTTCTTCGAAGCGTCAAAGGCTTTGCCCAGAGCGGTCGAGTTTTCCAGTGCGGCCGACGATTGGGCGTTGATCCCGGACTGGGTGGCATAGCTCGACAGCGTCAGGTCGCGGTTCGTCTCCTGGCTGGCGATTTGGGGGGGAATCAACGACACCAGCTGCGGCTGCAGGGCATCCAGCTTATCCAAAGTCCCAGTAAGGTTTTCGAATTTCTCACTGAGCTGGTCGATCCCGTCGATGGTGTCCCAGACCGATCTCAGCGCGAAGCAGGCCGGGATGTCATAGCAGTGCTTTTCCCAGTAGAAGTAGCCGCGTAGCGGCCGGAAGAAATCGTCGAAGTTGGCGATCTGGTCTCGCAGCTGGTTGATGATCGTGATGGTGTCGTGAAAGGCCTGGGTCTCGGCGTGCGTATCGGCGGCAAGCTGCTGTTGAAGCGCATACTGCTGCTTCAAAATGCCGATTGTTTTCGACAATTCGCCGGCTTGCTTCAGCAGATCGCCGGCGCGATCCTTCTGATATTTCAGGTTTTGGATCTGGCTGGCGCTTTGCGTGCTGATCTGAAACGGGATCGAGCTGTGGTCGAGCGGCGTCCCCAACGGGCGGGTGATGGACTGCACCTGAGCGATGCCGCGGACATGGAACACCGCCTTGGCCACTCGCTCCAAGATCAACATGTCAGCCGGGTTGCGCAGATCGTGATCCCCTTCGATCATCAGCAATTCGGGCTCCAAACGGGCTCGCGAGAAGTGCCGCTCGGCGGCCGCGTATCCAATTTTGGATGGGGCCCGGTTAGGCATGTAGGGGCGAACGTCATAGCTGGTCTTGTATCCGGGCAAGGCGAGCAGGCCGATAAGCGCGACCGCGGCCGCCACCACAAATATCGGACCCGGCCAGCGGACAATGGCCGTGCCGATCCGACGCCAGCCCTGAGTTCTCAACGCGCGCTTGGGATCTAGCAGACCGAAGCGGCTGCCTATGGTAACCATGGCCGGGCCGAGGGTCAGGGAGGCAGCCAACGCGACGAGAATGCCGATGCCGGAGGGAACACCCAGGCTTTGAAAGTAAGGCAGCCGGGTGAAGCTCAGGCAAAACACCGCGCCGGCAACAGTCAGACCCGATCCCAGCACAATGTGCGCAGTGCCGTGATACATCGTGTAGTAAGCGGTTTCACGTTCCTCCCCGACACTGCGCGCTTCTTGATATCGGCCGACGAAAAATATCGCGTAGTCGGTTCCCGCGGCGATAACCAATAGCGTGAGCAGATTGGTCGAGTATGTCGACAGTTCAATGAGCCCGTGGTAGGAGATAAACGCGACGATGCCGCGGGCCGCTGCCATCTCGATGAGGACAGTGACCAGCACAAGGAGCGTCGTGCGAACCGAGCGGTAAACGAACAGCAGCATCAGCATGATCACGAAGACGGTGATCAAGGTGACCTTGGCGGTACCTTGACTGCCCACTTCGAACTGATCCGCGATGAGCGGCGCCGCGCCGGTGACGTAGGCCTTGACGCCCTTTGGAGCTTGGACGTTATCGACGATTTTGCGGACGGCGTCAACGGATTCGTTGGCCAGCGCCGAGCCTGAATCGCCGGCAAGATCAACCTGCACGTAGGCGGCTTTGCCGTCAGCGCTTTGGGATCCGGCCGCCGTCAGCGTGTCGCCCCAGAAGTCTTGGACGTGCTCGACGTGCTTCTTGTCCTGTTCGATCTTGCCGATCATGGTGTCGTAGTACCGATGGGCTTCGGCGCCCAAAGGCTTGTCGCCTTCTAAGACGACCATCGCCGTGCTGTCGGTGTCGAACTCGTGAAAAACTTTCCCGATGTGTTTGGTCGCCTGAAGTGACGGCGCGTCGGGCGAGCTCTGCGCAACGTTGTGTACTCGTCCGACCTCCTCCAGTTGCGGGACAGTGGAATTCGTGAGGACGGTCAGCAGTACCCACAGCAGCAGGATTGGCACCGCAAGTCGGCGGACGGTGTGCGGCACCGTAGGGCGCCGAAGGTGATGGTTGCTCATCCGGATTTGTCCAGGCAGAAGGTATAGGCGTTCACTGCGTTGACGGTCCTTTCGTCCTTGACGACGCCGTTGACCTTGATTCGGCAGCCGATGGTGTTGCCATTACCTTGTGCCACAACGTTGCCGACGATTGCCGGCTCTGTGCTCGTGATCGTGAACGACCACGGCAGGGGAGTGTCGAGGACTTGTTGTGGCTGAGCATCGACGTCCAGATAGTTGATGGTCGCGACGGCGCCGGGGGCGCCGAAGACTTCGAGGACCACCTGCTTGGGGTTGAACGGGATGATCTGACTCGAGATGCCTTCGGCGGCTGCATTGGTGCGGTGAGAGCCGAAGATGCCATGCAGTCGGTAGACGCCGAAACCGGCGGTCGCCACGACGGCGACGGCGACCAGCGCCATCCACCATCGTCTGACCAAGCTGCCTAGTGAAATCGCTTTCACCCGTGGGCCTTTCGATAGCCGGTAGCAACATCGCTTGGCCACGTTGCCAGTGCTTCGAGTGCGGATGGACAGGTAAGACAGTACGGTACCGGACCGGACGGTACAAGAGACGCTAGCGTATACATTCGGCTACTCGCTTACTCAGCCGGTCTTGTCAGGCTGGGGATGATCACCTCGTCGACGAGGGCTTCCACCGTCCGCTGGGTCGGCGGCTGGCCCGGAAAGATCGACCGAAAAACAAGATAGTGCGGCAGCAGATCCCAGAGCTCGTCGTTGATGGCGGCTTTGTTGATCTCACCGCGATCGACGGCCAGCTGAAGGATGTGCTTCATCAAGGCCTTCCGCTGCTCGATGAACTGCTGCTGCATCACGTCATTGAGTGCGGGGTTACGCGCAACCTCGACGAGCACCGCGCGAATGGTGCCCGCGTGCTGCCGGCCCTGTTCGCAGATCTTCTCTCCCAGATGCAGTAGGTCGCCTCGCAGCGTGCCGGTCTCGGGCGGGACGGCGACCTGGCGGATGCCCTCGATGAATGCGGCCAATACCAGTTCGGCCTTCGACGGCCAGCGCCGGTACACGGTGGCCTTGCTGGCGTGGGCTTTGGCCGCGACGGCGTCCACCGTCAAGCGGTCATAGCCGTGTTCTTGCAACAGCTGCAACGTCACCGTGAGCAACTCGGTCTCGCGCGGCGTCCACGGGGACGGCTCCGCAGCCCGCGGGGCGATCTGAGTCACGCGCTAACGATAGAGCCGCGAGGGCAGTACTGTCCAGTACCGTACCGCCCGTTCCGGGTACGCCGAGCGTGTGGTTGTGTCACGGTTCTTGGCCGAAAGCGTGCGTCAAGCCCACACTCGCAGCGGTCAGAGCTCAGTAGCTGAAGTCGCGGATGCCGTCCCAGTCCACCAGCGTCCAGCCCGTCGACGGGCTACCGGTGATCACCACGCGACCCAGGTTCGGCAGCTTATGGCTGGTCGCCAGGCTGTCTTTGGGGTTTTTGACGTTCATCAACGTCCAGTACATGATCGCCTCGGCGTGCGAGAACGCCACCGGCCTGGTGTTGCCGCTGTCGTAGATCTTTTGCACGGCGGCACTGAACTCGTCGTTGAACTGATTACCGCTGATCGAGCCGGGGACGGCGTCCTTGCGGTCGCCGTTGAGCCAGTCCGCCGGGGCGAGCAGATACGTCCGGCCGGCCTCCTCGTTGGGAGCGTTGTTGTACCAGCCGGCGTTGATTTCCCGTAGGCCGGGCAGAATTTCGACCCGCTTGCCAAGCGCTTGCGCCAGCGGCTGAGCAGTCTGTTGGGCGCGTTCCATGTCGGAGGCATACACGGCGTCGAACTTGTTGCGGGACAGCTGATGTGCCAGCTGTTGGGCTTGCGCCTCGCCGTCCTCGGTCAGGCTTGGACCGGGAACATCGGTGTTGATGACATGCTCGGCGTTGCTTTGGGACTCGGCATGGCGGATGAAGGTCAGCGTGATGCTGCGGACGTGCGGCCCTCCCGAGCAGGCGCCGATGGTGATCGTCACGACCAGCGCGGCCAAAGCCTTCCAGATCACGGTGCGATTGCCCATGGCGATAGCCTGCCTTGTCGACGGCTTCGGTGTGGTGGGTTTGCATAGGTTCACCACCGCTAGCCGGATGAATCTGATCGAGAGGAGACCCGCATGGCGATCGACCCGAAGGCCGTCGGCGCAACAACCGAGCCGATGCTGTTCGAATGGACTGACCGCGACACCTTGCTCTACGCGCTCGGTGTCGGTGCCGGAACCGAGGATTTGTCGTTCACCACGGAGAACAGCCACGGCATCGATCAGCAGGTGCTGCCGACCTATGCGGTGATCTGCTGCCCGGCGTTCGGCGCCGCCGGCAAGATCGGATCGTTCAACTGGGCCATGCTGTTGCACGGTTCGCAAGGCATCCGGCTGCACGCGCCGCTGCCGCCTGCGGGGAAGCTCTCGGTGGTCACCGAGGTGGCGGACATTCAGGACAAGGGCGAGGGCAAGAACGCGATCATCATGTTGCGCGGCCGCGGCAGCGATCCTGACACCGGAACGCTGGTCGCCGAAACACTGACGACGTTGGTGATCCGCGGCGAGGGCGGTTTCGGGGGAGAGCCGGGCCAGCGGCCGGTCGCGCCCGAGATCCCCGATCGCGAGCCCGATGCTCGGGTCGCGTTGCCGACCCGGGAGGATCAGCCGCTGATCTACCGGCTCTCCGGTGACCGCAATCCGCTGCACAGCGACCCGTGGTTTGCCAAGGAGTTGGCGGGCTTCCCCAGGCCGATCATGCACGGGCTGTGCACCTATGGGTTCTGCGGCCGAGCATTGATCGCCGAACTCGGCAACGGCGACGCCAGCGCGATCACTTCGATCGATGCCCGGTTCACCAAGCCGGTCTTTCCCGGCGAGACGCTGACTACGTTGATCTGGCGCACCGAACCCGGCAAGGCGGTGTTCCGCACTGAAGCTTCCGGCGCCGACGGCAGCGACGCGCGGCTGGTGCTCGAGGACGGCGCGGTCGAATACACCGAGGTTTAGCGGGGCCGCCATCGCGGCATTCTGCGGCCATGGCATTCAAACTCACCTACAGCGATGGTCAAGAGACCAACTACGACGACAGCACGAACTGGGAAGTCGAAAACGGCGTCGTCAAGATGGGCCGTGAGCCCGGCAACTGGACTGTCTTCGTCTCGCCGAGTCATTGGGCCACCCTCGAGCTCGCGACTGGCAACGAGGACAAAGACGACGGCAAGCACGATGAGCGCGACGAAGACGACAAGGACGAAAAGAACAAGAAGGAAGAAAAGAACAAGAAGGACGAAAAGAGCAAGAAAGACGAAAAGAACAAGAAGGACGACGAGGACGAAGGCTGAGCGGAAACGAGTTCCGCACGCCTCCAGCCAAACTCGTTCTTACGTCGGCACTTTGTCGAGGAAGCCAACGACGCGGGCCAGTCGTCCGTCGGCCCCCACGGATGCAACGTCGGAGCCGATCACGAGCGGCTCATCGCCGTTGCGACCCAAGCCCCAAGTGAAGCGGACGACGTCGTGGTGGGTGTCAACCGGGCCGGCCAAAGCGAAGACGTGGTCCGGGAATTGGCCTTGGGTGGCGGCAATAGCCGCGTCGATCGCATCGTGACCGTGCGCGTCGACTAAGGGATCGATGTAGCGGGCATCGTCGGCCCACGTCTTGGCGATCAGCTCCCGACGGGTGGTTGCGTCAGTCTCGTTCCAGCAGGCCAGGTAACGGTCGATCAGCTCGTTCATTGTCTTGTCCTTTCGGTGGGTAGGCAGGCTTCGATCGTGGATGCGGCCGATGCATGCTGTCGATTACCTCGCAGGTAATCGTGGCCATGAGTCCGCGCGGCTAGCATCGTGACGGTGACGACTCTGGCCCAGCGGGCTCCGGCAACGCCTCCAGTCGGTCAGCTGCTTCGCGAATGGCGCGAGCGCCGCCGAATAAGCCAGCTCGACTTGTCGATTCAGGCGGATATCTCGGCGCGGCATCTGAGCTTCGTGGAGACCGGCCGGTCGCGCCCGACATCGGGGATGATCCTGCGGCTCAGCGAGCAGCTCGACGTGCCACTGCGTGAACGCAATGCGCTATTACTGGCCGGCGGCTATGCGCCTGCCTATCCCGAGCATTCGCTCGAGGAGCCCGAACTCACCCGGCTGCGCGCAGCGCTGCGCCAGATCCTCACCGGACACGAGCCCTACCCGGCGCTGGTCATCAATCGATGGTGGGAAATGCTCGACGGCAACACGGCCGTCGCGGTGCTTATCGACGGATGCGACCCCGCGCTGCTCGCGCCTCCTGTGAACGCATTGCGGGCATCGCTGCACCCGGACGGCATGGCGCCTCGGATCGCCAATCTGCCTGAGTGGCGTGCGCATATCCTCGAGCGGCTGCACCGTCAAGTGCAGACCACGCGCGACCCGCGGCTGGCCGAGCTGCACGCCGAGTTGGCGTCTTACCCAGGCGGCGTCGCCGAGCGTCCCGGGCTCACCGACGTCGCGGTGCCACTGCGCCTTCGTCACGGCGGCCGAGAGTTGGCGTTTTTCAGCATGACTGCCGTCGTAGGCGCGCCGCTGGATGTGACGGTCGCCGAAGTGGCGATCGAGTCGTTCTATCCCGCCGACGCGGAAACCGCCGAGGCGCTACAGACAATCGGAAAGGTGAGCCTGTGACCGACGACGCCGCGACCGAGATGATCCATGGGCTGGTCCCACTGGCCGTGACGCTTGGCATCACCGCGGACGCCGCCGGCCCCGATGAGGTTGTGCTGGGCCTGGATTGGGCGGAGAATCTGACGACCGGCGGAGGCGTGCTGCACGGCGGCATCGTGATGGCGCTGGCCGACACGTCCGGTGCGGTGTGCGCATTCCTCAATCTCCCCGAGGGCGCGGGTGGGACCACCACCATCGAATCCAAGACCAATTTCTTCGCCGCCACCCGCTCCGGCACGGTCAAGGCGCACAGCAGGCCGCTGCATGTCGGACGGCGCGTCATCGTGGTCGAGACGGAGATCCGCGGTGACAACGGCAAATTGGCCGCCAAAACCATTCAGTCGCAAGCGGTTTTGTGATCAGCGCGCGAGCTGGCGCGCCAGGCGCGCGGTGAATTCGCGCACCCGATCCGGGTTATCGAGCGCGTAGGTGGCTGCGGTCGCGCGATCACCGTCGTCGCTGTGCCGCACGACGATGGGAATACCGTCATCGGCGACGGCGTCGAACGCGTCCTCATCGGTGATGTCGTCGCCGAGGTAAATCGGCAAAAGCGGACCGGGCTGTTCGTCATCGCGGATGTGCTCGAGCACCCAGCGCAGCGTCTTGCCCTTGTCCCAGTCGACATTTGGCCGTAGTTCGATGACTTCGCGGCCAGTCGTGACGCGAAGCCCCGTGCGCTGGCCGGCGCTTCGCACTGCTGCGGCCACCTCGCCGATTTGATCACGCGCGGCGTTGCGGTAGTGCACAGCCACACCAAACCGCTTGTGCTCCACCACCACACCCGGGATGCCACTAAGTTCGTCGGCCAGCTCATCTGCGGCCTGCCCGAGCAGCGGGATACTTGCTGCCGCCTCGGCGTTTTCGTGGTGTGCGCCGTCGGGTCCGGTCAGCTCGAAACCGTGACTGCCCGCATACCAGATGCCGGGCAGGCCGATTCGCTCACGCACGTCGGCGAGATCGCGGCCGCTCAGTATCGCGACTGGACATTGCGCGCCCAGCGATGTCAGCGCATCGGCTGCGCCTTCCACCAGCTGAGCAGCGTCGGGATTGTTGACGATGTCGGAGAGCGTGCCGTCGAAGTCGAAAAACACCGCCGGATGCCGCCCCGTCGTCGCGTCAAGGGCAAGCAACCCGTCCGGCAACTCGGACATCCGGCGGTCCCCGGTGCGCACGTGGATCTCGCGTAGGTCGGGAATCACCGCGTCGGCGCCGCGGCTGCGCAGCTCCTCGGCGTGCCCGGCCGTGTCGATCGCGATAACCAACGCGTATCCGGCGGCTCGGGCGCCGGCGACACCATCGGCCGTCGCCACCACGACCGCGCACCGGCCCGTCCGCCGGTCCGCCGCATCGGTGGCCACGCCAGCGTCGTGCAGTTGCGTGATGAGCGGCTGGATGTCTGTGAGATCGTCGAGGTCGAACAGCACCGCGTCATGGCGGCGAGGGTCGATGGTGACCGACAATTCGGCTGTCCTACTTTCCGGGCATGCGGCTGCTGTGCCGGTAGCCAGGGTAGCTAGACCGATTTGCCGGCGAACAGCAACACCGAATCTTGGCTCAGCATTTCCAAACGTGTGATGGCCGTTTCAATGCCGTTGGCCAGTTCATCGACGTCGGCTCCGGCGTTGTAATCGGCCGTAATGCCGAACACCAAATCGTCGACGTAGCTCAACACCGCAACGCCGGTGCGCAACCGCAGCGCGATGGGGGGAATCGGCAGCAGGCGGGCTACATTGCCGCCCATCATCTGGAGCTGGCGTCGCGGTCCGGGGACATTGGTGGCCAGGGTCATGATGCCGCGCTGCGGTAGACGGGTGAGTAATCGAATCATCCATGAGGACAACATGAACGGGACATAGTTGGTCGCCGACACTGCGGCGTTGCCTGCCTGTCGCTGCCCGCCGTGTTTGGCCCGGGTCATCCGGCCGTGAACGGTCCGCAATTGCTGGATCGGGTCAGGTTGTTCGACCGGCAGATAAGGCAGCATCACCGAAAGGCGGTTCCCCGGCTTGTCGAGCGCGTCGGGCGAACGCACCGACACCGGCACAAGGGTCCGCAATGAATCTGGCCGCGGCTCCTCGCCGCGGCGCAGCAATACCGAGCGGAATCCGGAAGTGATCGCGGTCAGTGCGACGTCATTGATGGTCACGTCGAACTTGCGGCATACCTGTTCGATGTCGGCAAGGGGCACTCGCACCGCGCGATAGCGGCGCATCGCAGTGACGGGGCCGACCAGCGAGGAGTTGACGTTTGGCCGGAGCAAGCCGGCTGTGAGTTCGGCGGCCCCGGTCATCGTGCGCGCAGCCGCATCAGCGATGCCAGTGGCCGCCCGCCACAGGTTATTCACGGGGTTGCTGCGTGGGCCGGAGTCGGACACGGGTTTTAGATGTGAGTGTGCGACGGCGGTCCGCTTGGCGCCGCCGGGTCGAGCGAATGCGTCCCCGTCGACGTCGTCACACAGTCGGCTGAGTATGCGCGTCGCCGAGATTCCATCGGCCATGCAGTGGTGGATCTTCATCAAGATCGCCCAGCGATTTCCCTTGAGGCCCTCGATCACCCAACATTCCCACAGCGGGCGGTCGCGATCCAGGCGGCGCTCCAACACGTCGGCGACAACGCGGAACAGTTCGGCGTCGTCGCCGGGCCGCGGAACTGCTGTGCGGCGCACATGGCGGCTGAGATCGAACCCCGGGTCGTCAACCCACTGTGGAGCACCCATATCGAAAGGCTGGGTACGCAGCATTTGCGTGCAGCGTGGGATTGCGCGGATGCGTTCTGCCAACACGTCTTTGAACCGGCCAAAATCGGGAGCGGAACCGTCGATGATCGCGATTCCGCCGATCGCGAGGCTTACGTTGCGGTCCGAGTCTTCGGCCATGAGGAAACCCGCATCGAGTGCATTAAGTTGCTCCACGACTCGTACCGCCGTTCACTGCTGGGATTTCCACTTCAGTATCCGCGTGGGAGGTGGCGGCGAGATTAACTCGTGTAAACAACTGCTGTCGATTGTGTGGCAAGACTATTCACGAAACATCACTGCGCTTCGTCAACCAGGTTTGCTCGGCGACGCGCCGAAAGTTTGCGCCCATCACCGCAGCAACGTCGGCGTCGTGCCAGCCTCGCTCGCTGAGGTGGTGCCCGATCTCGATGAATGTCTCCGGTGGCATCCACTGGATCGGACCCCAACGCGTGTAGCTTTCGTCGAACAGACGGGGGTTGGCGGCGAGCTCATCGAGCAATTCGCTGCTGTCGAAGGAGAAGTCGGTACTAATTCCGACGTGGTCGATTCCCACGAGTTCCACGGCATACTCGATGTGGCGCGTCATTGCCTCGAGTGTCGGGGTGTTGGGGCCCAAGAAGATTCCGACACCGGTAATTCCGATGACTCCGCCGGTGGCGGCGCAGGCCCGGGCCTGCTCGTCGGTGATGTTGCGCGGATGGTCCCAGATGCTGCGCATGCAGGAGTGGCTGTAGACGGCCGGACGATTCGTGACTTCACAGATGTCAAGGCCGGTGCGGGGGCTGCAGTGCGATCCGTCGGGCACCATTCCCGCTGCGTTCATTTCGACGATCAGTTGTCGGCCCCACGCCGTGAGACCGGTGTCGTCGGCGTCGAGGCAACCGCAGCCGGCGATGTTTGCGTGGTTGTAGGTCGGCAGCATCGTACGGATACCAAGTTGAGCGAATCGGGCAACGTTCGAGAGATCGTCTTCCAGCGGCGCGCAATCCTCAAGGTCGAAAGCCACCGCGATCTCACCAGTGGAGAAGTCGCCGGTTTCCGCTAATACCAACGTTGGATGATTCTGGATGGCTTGCCGAAAGCGCCCTACGAGCTCCAGCACATCGTCCAGGCTCTGCGGCGCGTATCCGACGTTGACCGAAACGAACGTTTCGCCGGCGCGGCTGAAGCGCGCGAGCTCCGAGACATCGGCGTCGGGTCGCAGCGGCAAGCAGGTGTGCTGATCCCAGAGCAGCGTGGTCATTGATAACCATGATGAAGCGTCACACCGGCTGGGCGCCAGGTTCGAGCAGCCGTTTGGGGTGCATGCCGTCGACCTGGCCGATGAATGGCGGATGGATGCTGTAACCGAGCATGCGGCGAAGATCCTCAGACACCGCGCGCGCAGTGTCACGGGTTATCGACAAACTAAACGCCTCTTGGGGGCGCAGCCATGGCTCGCAGTATTGGGCGGTGACGGCGAGGCGGGCGGCCGGGGAGCGGTTGGCGCCGCCGCCGTGCCAGAGCGTGCCCAAGAAAAACACACACGATCCCGGTGCCATCTCCACATTGACCGCCGTGTCGGTTGGCGGGGGCCGGCGGGCGCCCCAGCGATGGCTGCCGGGCACGACGACGGTCGCGCCGTTCGACGGGGTGAACGGATCGATGGCCCAGATCGTGGCAGCACCCAAGGCAGGCCGCGGGCGCGGCTGCGGGTAAAACGCGTCGTCATGGTGCAGTAGCTGTGCTGCCTCTCCGGGAAGGATGTTGATCACCTGCAGCATCGACAGCAGGTAATTCGGCAGGAACAACCGATCCAGCAACGCCAGCACTCGCGGATGGTCCGCGAGCCGATCACAGGTGCGAGTTTTGTTCAACACGCTGTAAATGCGTTGGGTGCGTTCACCTTCGAAGCTATTGCGCCCGGTGTGGCCCAGCAGCGCCGCGGCGGCAGCGCGGATCTGATCGCAGTCGTCACGGCTGATCAGGTTCTCGAGAACGACATATCCGTCGCGTTCGAGCGCGGCCATATCGGCGTCTACGACGGCCGGTTCGACAATGGCTCCGCTGCTCGGGGTGGCCCTGTGTCGTCGCGCCAGGTCGACGCCTAGGCCTTCGAGTTCCGTGATGGCGTTGGGTTTCATGCTGTGCCTCTTCACTTTTCGATGAGCCCGACAGTCCCGGACACGAAGGCCCAGAGCTGCTCGATGACGGATTCTGAGGTCGGCCTGGGGGTACGGGTGAGCGCGACCGAGATCACGGCATTGGTGCCGCCGAGTGTTGCGGCCGCGAGGTATTCCGGGTCGAGTCCGACCGGGATTTCGCCCTCGCGCTGGGCACGGGCCATGTTGTGTGCACCGATCTCGATGAGCCGATTCAGCCGAGTGCTGTGGGCGGTGGCCAGCTCACCGTCACCGACCAATCCGCCGAGCACGACCGGTGCCAGCGGCTCGGTGTACAGGAATGTCACCCAATCCCTGATGCGGTGCTGCTCACGCCCGGCCCAGCTGGATTCGTCGTATTCACGGAGCGCCGCCGCGTCGCAGAGCCGGTCGTAGAAAGCGTCGAGTACGGCGATCAACAGACCGGTCCGAGTACCGAAATAGCGATACGGCAGCCCGACGCTCACACCGGCCCGCCGCGCGACTGCGGCGGTGCCGGCCCGCGAGCGCAAACGGATGCGGGCCATGCCTTACAGGTCCGGCGGGGGTGGCTCGGGCATGGGCTGC
>DAIODV010000071.1:5222-12981 GCA_036746615.1 Mycobacterium sp. | reverse complement strand
GAATCGAAACTTGTAGCCCCACCGAGACTTATCTTCGATAAAGTCGAGTTGGTCGATCAGCGGTCGGATCGGTGTCTCAGTGCTCTCAAGGAAGTCGACGTTTCGCCGCCACGGCGTGAAGTCGGGCGTCATCTCCGCCTGATATGGCTCATCATCGGCGACTTGGCCGATGGCGGTGAAGGCCTGAAGCGGCTCGCCGTCGGGGTAGACGGTCTTCGGTGAGTAGAAGACGATCCAATCGCCTCGCGCCATTTTGCGAAGCATGTGCGGCTTGCCGTGGTTGGCCTGCGTGAAGCGCCCGCGCACCCCCTGTTCGACATGGTCACGGCTGACGGTATTAATCCAGTTCGTCATCACCGCATGCTAAGCGCGGCGGCTGACACATCTTTGCGTGTGCTTGTCGGGTTGTGGATAACTCGGTCAGGTGGTGCTCATCAGACGAGCCACTGCGCGCATCGCAGACCGGGTGATGGTGTGCCGGATCTTTTGTGCCGGCGACCGGGGGATGGGTTGCGGTGCCTTGCCCAGCCGTGGAAAGAGTGCCAACGCGTTGGTGCGGTCGATGGCGTCGCGGATCGAGGTGTCGATTGCGGGGTAGGTTTCCAATCCGGCGGCGAAGAGCTTGCCAGCAGCGACGGGGGCGAACGGCCAGTCGGATCCGAAGGTGATGTGGCCTGGCTTGGCGAAGGCCACCAGCGTGGGCAATGCGGCCGCGCTAGAGGATAGGGCGGTGTCGAAGTAGAAACTGGCGAAGTCGTCGAGGTTGTCGGCGGGGCTGCGGCCGGTGTCGGCGGTGATCGCCACGGCCATGCGGTGACTCGCATAGGGCACGAATCCGCCCGCGTGGCTCAGGATGAACCGGATGTTGGGATAGCGGGTGCGGATGCCGTTGCGTACCAGAAGATATGCGGCGCGGGTGGTGTCGAGTAGGAAGTCCGCCGCGAATGGTGCGACGCCGGGCACGGTGGGGCCCGGCAAGTCGGCCGGGTGGATGAACACCACGGCTGAGCGTTCGTTGAGAGCATCGAACAGCGGGTCCTGTCCGTCCTGTCCCAGGTATACCCCCGCGTTGTTGGCCAGCAGTACGACGCCGTCGGCCTTGAGCTCGTCAAGGGCCCGAACCGTTTCCGCTACCGCAGCGTCGATATGCGGCATCGGCACGGTGGCGAAAAATCCGAACTTTTCGGGCTGTGCTGCAACAAGGTCGGCGGAGTAGTCGTTGACATCACGCGCCAGCGCGACCGCATCGGCCGATTTGGGTAGGAAGGTGGTGCCGGGAGTGGACACCGACAGGATGGCGGTGCCGATATCGAGGTCGGCCATCGTCTGCAGCGACCCGTCGGGGCTCCAATCGGGCAGCGCGCGTCCACCAGCTTCGTCGATACCGACGTGTTGCAGTGCTTTTCGGTAATCGGGTGGGATCAGGTGGTGGTGAGTGTCGATTCGTAGCATCGTGGGCTCCGTCAATTAGTTATCGGGGATGCCGGCGCCGGATAGGGCGACGACAGCATTTTCGCGGCGCAGCATCGAGGCGGCTGCGGTCTTGAACAAGGCGAGTTTGTCGATGATGGTCTGCCCCTCGGGAGTGTGTCCCCAGATGCTGATTCCCTGGTATGTCGAAGGTTCCCAGGTCTTTTCGTCGACGACAATGGGGTTCCAGCCGACTTCCCATTCGAATCCTGAGGGTGTCACCGCGTAGTAGGACAGTTCGCGGTCGTTGGTGTGCTGGCCGACGGCCAGTGCCATGTGGAAGCCGAGTTCTTTGACTCGCTGATACGACGCGGTCATGTCGTCGAGATCGGCGACCTGGATGTTGAGGTGCTGGATGCGGGTTCGGATCGGGTTGATCGGCAGTCGGTTGACGGCGGCGATTGCCACCGAGTGGTGGCGTTCGTTGACGCGCAGAAAGCGGATCCTGAACTTCAGCCCGCTGATGGTTTCATCGATGTAATCGGAAAGGCGCGCATCGAAAACCGCGTCGTAGTAACCGCGTATCTGATGCGGCTTCTTCGATGTGACGGCGACATGGCCGATGCCGCCCGCGCCGGTGACGAAGCCGCCGCCGACCCGCATGTGCAGTGGCGTATCGCTGGTTCGGGCCCGAGTGAAGACTTCTTGCGACAGGCCATTGGGGCCCGGAAAGCGCGCGAGGCGCTCGACACCCCGCAGCGCTGCTTCCTCCGCGGTGCCCTCGGTGATGGGAACACGATGGCGGGTGACCCGGGAAATGATTTCGTCAAAGATGTTGTGGTCGTCGGCTTTCCATCCGAGCGCGGTGACATCCTCGGCAGGGCCCCGCTGCAGCAGGAAGCGGCATTCGTTGTCGTCGAGCCGGAACCGCATCACGTCGGGCAGGGTGTTCTCGAGATGCATGCCGATGGCATCTTGGCCGAAACGCCGCCAGTCGGCGAACTTGTCGGTTTCGATGACGATGTAGCCGAGCTGAACGTTGCCGAAGATGTTCATTGGTCGAAAACCGAAGGTGTGTTGAGGAATTCGTTGACCAGCTGGTTGAACAGCTCGGCGTGTTCCCACTGCATCCAGTGGCCGGTGCGCGAAGTCATCACCAATTCGGCGTTGGGCATCAGATTGACCAGCATCGGGCCGCCGGCCGGGCGGTTGACCTTGTCGTCGCGGCCCCATAACACCAGTGTCGGTGTCTGCAGGTGCTTGAGGCGGCGGTCGCGGGTGAGGTCCATCCGCCACAGGGTCCGCAGCGCCATTGGGCCAGAGGGTCGGCGCAGCGGCGGATCCGCCACCACCTCAGGGTCGATGGAGGCCGCATACCGCAGGTCGATCAGCTCATCGGGGACCGACGCGCCGTCGTACACAAGGTAATTGCGGATGAAGGCCTCGAGCTTGCCGCGGCTGGGACCGTCGCCGCCGTAGTACGACAGCAGGCACTTCAGCCCGGCCGTCGGGACACCGCGCGTGGTCCCGATGCCGCCGGGACCCATCAACACGAGCTTGGCCACTCGGTGCGGAGTGTCAAGGGCCAGTCGCAGCGCGGCCGCGCCACCGTAGGAGTTGCCGATCAAATGTGCGGTCTCGATGCCGAGTTCGTCGAGTGCTCCGCGGATCATGTCGGCGAGGTCGCCGAATGGATCGTCGTGATCGACGCCTTTCACCGAGCGTCCATAGCCGGGCATGTCGGGCACGATGACCCGGAAATGCCTTGCGAGAGCGTCGATGTTGCGCGAGTAGTTAGACACCCCCGATGCGCCTGGTCCACCGCCATGCAGCATGACGACCGCGGGGCCGTTGCCGCTTTCCACGAAGAAGAGCGGTTTTCCGGCTACGGTGATCGTCTTTTCGGTCAAGCCGGTGAGGGTCATGCGGAGACTCCAGTCGCGATGGGAGTGGATGCGGTATTGCAGGTGTAGCCGGCCGGCGGTGAGGGCAGCAGCTGCCCGGATTTGGCTGCGGCGTAGATGAATCCGTCCGGTCGCACCACGACGGCCGCGGCCTTGCGGCGCCGCAGCCAGCGGATGAGCATGGGTTCGTCGACTCGGATCGCGAGCACACCCAGCTCCGCCCAGGCTTGCGTGCCCGCGGGCACCGCTCCGGTGTGAAGGATGGTCCACCGGCCGGCGAGGACGTCGTCGAGGCGGACGTTCGCGCCTTTCGCATCGGTCACCCACGGTTGCGGGATCTGCCAACCGGCGGCTCGGTGCTGGCCGACGGTGAAGAACCCGTCGGCGTATCGGGCGTCGGGAATCCATGTCAGTCTCTGGATGCGGGACTCGAGAGCTCGGAGCCGGGTCAGCGTGCGCAGCACGTGGTTACGCAGGAAGGCAATAACGGGGTTGCGCTCGGTAATGACCCAACCGGCTAGGCAGGCGCGACGGGTGACCTCGGTGACGTGGGGTTTGCGTTCGGCTTGGTAGGAGTCGAGCAGCGAGTCCGGGGCCTGCCCCTTGATCACAGCGGCCAGCTTCCAGCACAGGTTGGCCGCATCGCGAACGCCGGCCGACATGCCCTGACCGATCCACGGCGGCATGGCGTGTGCGGCATCCCCGGCCAGAAACACCCGTCCCACGCGCCAGCGGTCGGCAACGCGGACGTGGTGGCTGTAGATCACAGCCCGCAGGATCTTGACGTTGTCGCGGGTGATGCCCTGATCGCCCAACACCTTCCAAATCGCCTCTTCGCGCAACAGCTCCTCGTCGTCTTCGGTTGCGCGCGCGGGATATTCCCACCGGTGGTGGCCGAGTGGGGTCGGGCAGTCCACGGTCGGGCGGGCGGGATTGCAGTGGAACCGTAACCGGTCATGGGCGTCCCATTCCTTCAGGACCTTGGTGTCGATGACGACCCATCTCTCGGAATAGGTGCGGCCCGTGTAACCGACACCCAACTGGCCGCGAGTTGGTGAAGAACCACCGTCGGCGGCGATCACATATGACGCCCGGAGCCGCTTGAATGTGTCGGTGCGCAGGTCGGCCAGCATCAGCTCGACTTCGCCGCCTTTGGGCAGCACTCGCAGGCATTCGTGCTCCAACAGCACGTCGACGCAGGCGAATCGCTGCACCCCCTCACGCAGTACGTGATCGACCGCCGGTTGATAGAGGAACTGCTGGGGCGGATGTCCCGCACCCCGTGGGCTGATCTTGAGATCGATGAACGGCACGCCGTGAGCATCGACGAAGTTCAGCGGACGATCGGGCAGCATGTCCTGCTGCAAGCGCTCCGCCAGGCCGATGGACTGCCAGATCCGCATGACCTCCTCGTCGGTCGAGATTGCCCTGGCGCGGCCATATACATCCGAATCACGCTCGACGACAAGCACTTTCAGGCCGAGCAGGCCCAACAGGTTCGCGGCAGTGGCGCCGGTCGGGCCGTATCCGATCACTGCTACGTCATAGCTGTCTGAAGTGGTCACAATTTCTCTCATCGTCGAGGCGCTTGTTCTGTAGTGATCACTACGGTAATGTAGCGATCACTACAGAGTCAAGATGTCGGGCAAGGAGTGCGGAGATGGCGGCAAAGGACCAGCCGACACGGCGCAGGCGCGCTGACGGCGAACTGTCGCGAGAACGCATCCTGGACGCTGCCACCGAAATCGCCGCTGAGCGCGGCTACGAGGGCGCCAGCATCGCCCTGGTCAGCGAGAAATGCGGGCTGCCGGCCAGTTCCATCTACTGGCATTTCAAGAACAAGGACGACTTGATCGCAGCGGTAATCGAGCGAAGCTTCGCCGGCTGGCTTCAGGCATGGCGGATCCCCGACGACGGCGACGCACGCGACCGCCTGGTGGGTTTGGCGATGCAGATCGCAAAGGCCTTGCTCGATTCGCCCGACTTCATCAGGCTCGGCCTGATGTTGGCGCTGGAACGGCGCCCGGTCGAGCCGCGGGCGCGCGCCATGTTCCTTCAGGTTCGAGCGCAGACCTTTGACGAGCTGGTCGACACCGTGCGGGGTCTCACGCCAGGGCTCGCCGACGCTCAGATCCACCGATTGGTTACCTACGCGATTGCCGGTGCCGATGGATTGTTCATCGCCAAGGAGATCGGCGGAGACGCGGTGGACCTGCTGGGACTGTTCGAGTTACATGCCCAGGCGCTGTACGACAGCGCGCTGCGCATGATATCCGAGGATGCCGACCGATGAGGTTGACGCAGACCGTGGCCCAGGAGGCCGCCGACTTACTGTATGCGGCGCAGACCCGACGGATGCCGATCAGCCCGCTTACCGAACGCTTCCAAGGCCTGGATATCAACGGCGCCTACGCAATTCAGCGGGTCAACCTTACCCGCCGGCTGCGCGATGGACGAACTTTGGTCGGACACAAGATCGGCCTGACCTCCGAACCGATGCAATCCCTACTGGGAGTCGACGAACCCGACTTCGGCTACATCCTCGACGACATGGTGCTGACGAATGGCACCGCGGCAGCCGCAACTCGGTTCTGCGCTCCGCGCGTCGAACCCGAAGTGGCGTTCCTTCTGAAGCGGCCGCTTCGCGGCCCAGGGGTGACTATCGAAGAGGTCCACGCCGCGACCGAAGCGGTCGCGGTCGCACTGGAGGTCGTCGACAGCCGCATCGCCCACTGGAAGCTCACCTTGCCCGACACCGTGGCCGACAACGCCAGCTCCGGCGCCGTCGTCCTCGGCGATTGGGTTCCCTTCAGCGTCGATGTCGACTTACCCGGCACGCGGGCGTCGTTGTGGCTCAACGGAACCGAGATCGACAGCGGCGCCGGCACGGCGGTGATGGGCGACCCAGCTGCCGCGGTCGCCTGGCTCGCCAATGCACTGGCTCCCTTTGCTACCGAGATCCTGCCGGGCCAATTCATCATTTCGGGCGCATACACCTCGGCCGCCTTCGTTCATCCCGGCGACAACGCCGTTGCCACCATAAGCGGCCTGGGAACCGTGTCGTTGTCGTTCACCTAAGGCAAAACCATGACACCGCAATCTAACTGGCCGATCGCCATCATTGGCTCCGGAAACATCGGTACCGACCTGATGATCAAGATTCTGCGCAGCGACGGTCCACTTACGGTGGCCGCCATGGTAGGCATCGACCCCGATTCCGATGGCCTGGCCCGCGCCGCCTGCATGGGATTGCCGACGACTTCCCGCGGTGTCGACGGACTGCTGGCCATGCCGCACTTCGCCGACATCAGACTGATTTTCGACGCTACTTCTGCCGGCGCGCATCGCGCCAACTGGGCGAAGTTGGCCGACACCGGGGTACGGATGCTCGACCTCACCCCCGCGTCGATCGGGCCGTTGTGTGTGCCGGTGGTCAATCTCGACGACCATCTCGATGAGCCCAACCTGAACATGGTCACTTGCGGCGGGCAGGCCACAGTACCGATTGTCGCCGCCGTGGCGCAGAGCGGGATTGTGTCCTACGCGGAGATCGTATCGTCGATTTCCGCCAAGTCCGCCGGTCCGGGCACCCGCGCCAATATCGACGAGTTCACCGAAACCACAGCGGCCGCACTGCAAGTCGTCGGCGGCGCTCAACGCGGCAAAGCGGTGATGATCCTCAACCCCGCAGATCCGCCAATCCTTATGCGCAACACCGTGTACTGCCTCGTCGACGGAGACACCGATCATCAGCGGATCGAGGACGATGTGCTGGCGATGGTCGACCGCGTCAGCGAATACGTGCCGGGTTACCGGCTCAAGCAGCGTATCCAGTTTGAAACGTTCGGTTCGCAAAACCCGCTGTACATCCCCGAGACCGGCAAGTTCTGCGGCACGCGAGTGACGGTTCTGCTGGAAGTCGAAGGCGCCGCGGACTACCTACCCGCGTACGCCGGCAACCTGGACATCATGACCTCGGCGGCCAAGGCCACCGCTGAACGCGTCGCTGCACACGCCGCCGAAATAGCCGGAGTCACATCATGAATCTCTACGTCAGCGACGTCACGCTGCGCGATGGCATGCACGCCGTTAGCCACCAATACAGCATCGAGCAAGCCACCACGATTGCCGCTGCGCTCGACGCCGCCGGTGTGGACTCCATCGAGGTTGCACACGGCGACGGGCTGGGCGGATCAAGCTGCGTCTACGGTTTCGGCGCCCACACCGACCTGGAATGGATCGAAGCAGCGGCAGAAGTTGTGCAGCGCGCCACGATCGCCACACTGTTGCTGCCGGGCGTCGGTAGCGTGCGGCATCTCAAAGACGCCCGCCGTGCCGGCGCCGCAGTCGTACGTGTTGCCACCCACTGCACCGAGGCCGACATCTCCGCCGCGCACATCGCCGCCGCCCGTGAGCTTGGGATGGACACTGTCGGTTTCCTCATG
>DAIODV010000071.1:0-5212 GCA_036746615.1 Mycobacterium sp. | reverse complement strand
TGATATTCCAGCCTTGTACAGGAGTTCCGATCTGGTCTTTACCAATAAGGTTCCTACAGACGCCTATCGTGGAGCAGGTCGTCCTGAGGCTACCTACATTATTGAGCGCGCTATGGATATGCTCGCCCGTGAGCTTGGGATGGACACTGTCGGTTTCCTCATGATGAGTCACCTGACCACCCCGTCGGCGCTGGCCGGGCAGGCCAAGCTCATGGAGGGCTACGGCGCGACCTGTGTGTACGTCGTCGACTCCGGGGGTGCCATGACGATGTCCGGCGTCGCCGACCGCATCGACGCGCTGCGCCAAACACTGGAACCGACAACAGAAATCGGCATTCACGCGCATCACAATCTGTCGTTGGGTGTCGCCAATTCGATCGTCGCAGTTGAGCATGGCGCGCATCGGGTCGACGCCTCGCTGACCGGCATGGGCGCCGGTGCGGGAAACGCACCCCTGGAGGTGTTCGTCGCCGCCGCCGACCGACTCGGCTGGAGCCACGGCTGCGATCTGCACGCCCTGCAAGACGCGGCCGATGACATCGTGCGGCCGTTGCAGTGCAGGCCCGTTCGCGTGGATCGCGAAACATTGACACTGGGTTACGCCGGGGTCTACTCCAGCTTCCTGCGCCACGCCGAAGCCGCCGCCGAACGCTACGGCATCGACACACGCACCCTGCTCGAAGAGGCCGGGCGCCGCGGCATGATCGGCGGACAGGAAGACATGCTCGTCGATATCGCCCTCGACTTGGCCGGATCGCGTCGCTAAGCGGGAATGAGCTTCAGTGGCAGCCGCTCATGGCGGTGGATGATGTTGTTGATCGCCCAGACGGGTGAACCGGTCACCTCGATACGGTCGACTCGTTGGAGCAGCGCATTGAGCATGGCGGTCATTTCCAAGCGCGCCAAGCCCTGGCCGGCGCACGCATGTGCGCCCTGCCCAAAGCCGATTTGACGGCCGGCGTCACGCCTAATGTCGAAGATCGCGGGATTGTCCCACTCGCGTTCGTCACGGTTGGCCGACGCATACATCACCAGTACGCGGCTGCCGGATGATATTGTCGTGCCAGCAATTTCAGTCTGCCGCCCAACGTGGCGGGCGAATGCGCGCAATGGCGGCTCGTAGCGGATCACTTCATTGATCGCGTTCCCCATGCGCGCCCGTTCGTCTTTGAGCAGCTGCCACTGCTCAGGGTGGCAGGCGAACAAGTACAACGCATTCGAGATAGCACTAATGGTGGTGTCTATCGACGGCGCGAGATAGTCGACAATTAGCGGCGGGCATTCGGCATGCGACAGTTTGCCTTGGTCGGCGGCGACCATCAGTTCATGCGCAATGCTGCCGTCGAGGAATGCGCGGTGGCGCACGACGTGACGGGCGAAGCGGAGCATTCGAAAGGCAACGGGCATTGCCTTAACCGCTTGCCCGTTGAGTGGGCCCAGGACGTCGAAAGTCGCCCCGCCCCACTCGATGAGATGGTCGCGTTGATCTCGGGGCCAGCCGATGAGGTCGGGAACCACTGCCAGTGGGAGCGCGGCCGCAAGGTCGTTGACACCATCGATTTCACCTTTTTGCACCGCAGCTTCGACTACGGCGGCGGCCGTCACGTCCACACTGTCGATGATTGTCCGCAGTGTGCGTGGCAGCAGTCGATGCGCGAGCAATTTGCGACGCTGGTCATGCTCGACGCCATCGCTGTTGAGCGTCGTACCCCGGGACAGGTAGTTGGCGATTGGATTGAGCGCGACGCCTTTTCCCGACAGGAAGGTCTTGTCGTCGAGCAGCGCTGCTCTACATTCGGCGTAGCGCGGCAGCGCGTACAGCTTGTGTTTGGCCAACCACACCACTGGGCCGAGATCTCGCAGTCGCTGGTAGTGCGGGTAAGGATCGACGATGGCGTCGACGGAGTAGATGTCTGGCTCGTAGACCGGGGTCATACGTACCTCACCCTATTGCGCTGTGCGCCAAGGTCGATGGCGCCGTCGTCGGTGGCGATCGCAGCCTCGACCACATCACCGTCATGCAGGTACTTGGGATTGCCCGCCTGGCGTTTGAAGAACGCCTTCCACTTCACCGCGGGCGGCAATAGTGAGCCGATGATCTCGATCGGTTTGGGTGGCGCGCTCAGTGCCGTGCCGACCGGGGTGCCGGTCAGGATAACGTCACCCGGCGCGAGGTCTTGGAAACGGGCCAGCGACTGGAGTGCCTGCACCGGCTTGTAGAGCATGTCTCCGTCCACCACCATGTCCTGACGAAGTTCACCGTTGACCTTGAGGCGTAACCGCAGATCGCCAAATCGCTTGAGTTCGCCGGCATTGAGCAGAACTAGGGCCGGACCAGCGGGGGTGAAAGTTGGATACGACTTGGCCTCGTAGAACTGGGTCTGGGGCAGCTGGATGTCACGGGCCGAGACGTCGTTGGTAACCAACAACCCGGCGACAAAGTCGGACAGGTTGGCCTCGGAAATCGCTGTGCCAACCGGGATGCGCTGGCCGACAACCAGGCCGATCTCCACCTCGTAGTCGAGAAACCGTACGTGCGGGGGTTTAACAATGTCGTCGAACGGTCCAGTGATCGACGCCGACGACTTGCGAAAGAACGTCAGGGGGATGGTCTCCGGATCCATGCCGGCATCCTTGACATGAGATGCATAGTTGGTCATCTGGGCCACCACCCGACACGGCGTCGTCAGCGGTGATACCAGCTGAAGGCTGTCAACGGGCACTGTTTCGCTGCGCTGCGCTGCGGTTTCGATGGGGGCGCGGTCGGCGAGCAATTCAGCGGTGGTCGCGGCGTTGGTGGTGATCTTGGCTGCACCCGTTGGGGTTTGGACCCACCAGGCGTCGACGGTGCGAAGAACAGAAATGGTCATGACTTGGCTACTTTCATCAGGCCGATCATGCGGCGCAGATCGAATTCGTTCTCGTTGCGAAGTCCGGCGAGCATCGATTGTGCTTCGTGGCGAACGAACTTGGCGCTAGTGCCAAGGAAGTCTTTAGTGGCCGGCGGTCCCCACTGGGCCAGTCCCGAGGCGGTGAATGGCGCCCAACCCGGTTCCAGCGTGCAGTCGAACATGTCGCCGTCGGCGAAGTGCTCGACGAGAAAGCCGTCCGGGTCGCGCCAGTAGTCGAAGATCTGGCTGCCTTGGATATGGCGGCCGATAACCCAGGACCGTTGGTAGCCATGGTCTTTGAGGTATTCGCCACCGGCGGCGAGCGCGTCAAGATCGCACACTTGATACGCCGAATGCACGTAGCGGTTGGTTGGGCCGAGCGCTATCGCGAGGGTGTGGTGGTCTGCGGGTGTCATGCCCCGGTCGCAGCGGATGAAGCTCATCGTAGGACCGCGGTCACGCTGACCTTGGAAGAACATGAAGTCGCTGACGATCATCCCGAGGTTATCGAGGTACCAATCCAGTGCCGCACGGTATTTGCTGCTTTGCAACACCACGTGGCCGAGCCGTTGCACCTTCGCCGGCAGCCGCGGTGGGCGTTGGGTGGCGTTGACACGGTTGAGCTCATCGCCAAAGTTGAACGTTTGCGGCGGCTGGGCTGGGAGAGCGTCGAGCTGATGGGTACCTGCCACGACATGCACGGGGATACCACTGGGATCCACCAAGTCGACGCTGAGCCCGCCGATAGTGTCGGGCAATGAACGGGCCTGCGCGCCTGTGGCATTGGCCAGTCGGAGCAGATCAGCCTTGTCCTGCGCGGTGAAGGCGACACCGCAAAAGCGCGTGGTCTCACCGCGGTGGACGATCACACACGGCGCGCCAGGTTCGGTGCCGCGTAGTTGCAACTCGTTGCCTGTGCGAAGGACAGTAACGAACCCGAAGGCATGCGCGAACGCTTCTGCCCGAGTCAGATCCGGCTTTTCGAACTCCAGCCAAGCGATGTCGTGAACCTTGATCACCGGGTTGCGCGACCGGCCAGGGTGCTCGCCGCGTTGGGCGCCCTGCTCGCTGTGCAGATCTTGGTGCGTCGTTTTGGCCATCGGTGTTACCTCGTGTCGTCGGGCCAACTAGCCATATTGAACACTATTGTTCAAAATAGATCAAGTGCGTATTGTTATGTTGTTGAATGAGCTGAACAGAACATAGGTGTACTATCTGATCGAGTGATCGAGGCGCTAGGACGAAGGACACCCGAATGACGACACCCACGGATCAGCGGATCAGCGAGGCCGCGCTCCGATTGTTCGTCGAAAAGGGAACGACCCAGCTCACGATCAGCGAATTGGCTCACGCGGCGAACGTGGCTCGCGGCACGCTCTATCGCAATATTGGATCAATCGACGACCTGTTTGACCGCGTCGTCGCCGAATTCAGTAGAGATCTGCATCAGCGAGTCTCGGCAAGCTTCGCCGGTATCGACGATCCCGCCGCGCGCTTGGCCACCGGTCTGCGGTTATGGATCCGCTACGCCCACGACAATCCGACCGTTGGGCGCTTTGCGGTCAAGTTCGGCTTGTCGGAGGAGTCTTTGCGCGGGGTGCTGTCTGGACCGCCGATGCGCGACATCAGCGCTGGTTTGGCTGCCGGTCGATATCACATTGGTGAATTGAGCATCGACAGCATTGCCTCGTTAATCGTCGGTGCGACCGTCAGTGCGATGTGGATGGTGTTCGAAGGCCATCAAACCTGGCGCGAGGCCGGGTCATCAACGGCCGAACTTGTCCTGCGCGCCATGGGAATTGAGCCCAGCGAAGCGCGGAAAATCTCAACGACCGAGCTGCCGCGCCTGGCTACTTGAGTTCGGACGACGACAGACCCAGCAGGCGACGTGCAACCACCAGCTGCTGAATCTGCTGGGTGCCCTCGAAGATGTCCATGATCTTCGAGTCGCGCGCCCACTTCTCCAGCAGCGCTTCCTCGGAATAGCCTGCAGTCCCGGCCAATTCGACGGCCTTCAGGGTGATGTCGCTGCCCACCCGGCCAGCCTTGGCCTTGGCCATCGACGCTTCTTTGGAGTTCGGGATCTTGTTGTCGGCCTGCCATGCCGCACGCAGTGTCAGCTGGTAGGCGGCCTCCCAGTCGGCCTCCATCCGCAAAAACTCGGCCGCGGGAGCGCTTTGGGCATGCGAGGGTTTGTCGTAGGAGATCTCCACACCGGCATTGGTCAGGATCTTGCGCAGCTCTTCCAGCGTGGCGCGGGCGATTCCGATGGCCATGCCCGCCACGACGGGGCGGGTGTTGTCGAAGGTCTCCATCACCCC
>DAIODV010000070.1:7394-13041 GCA_036746615.1 Mycobacterium sp. | reverse complement strand
AACCATCGGGCGCTACGCGGGCGCGGCGACGATGCGCGCAGTTCCTCGACAATTGCGTACCAACGTTCTGTCTTGGTCATCCCGCTGAACCTCCGAGTTAGTCGCGACCGTACTACCGGGGACTGACAGACAGGCGCCCGCAGTCGTTTCGAGGGCGACCTATCGAGGCCAATGCGGCCAACGCTGCACGCGCAGTGGACTGCGGCTACAGCCCGATGGACGACAGCAGATCGGCGAACGATGACGGATCAACGGCGTCGGTGATGCCGGGGGGAAGGAACAGGTCAACGATGGGAGTGATGTTTTCGTCGCCGAACGGCGTGAGGATGAAATCCCCTACGGTGGCGGAAGTCCCGGCGCTGTTCATGGCCTCCTCCAGCACGTTGCCGTATCCCGACCCGAACTCGGTGATCAAGAAGCCCGTGTTCTCCGGCAACAACGTTCCAGGGGTGCCCGCCACGTTGATGTCCTCGACGTAGGGATTGCCGAATAAGTCGAGGGGACTGGAGACGGGGCTGTACTCGACGTGCCCGGTGAAGTTGTCCACCGGAATACCGAAGGTGGAGACGGAGAAGTCTTGGGTGCCAAAGACATCGCCGCTCGCGTCGGTCACAGTCACGTCCTCGGGACCCACCGGTTGGATCAAATACGCGGGCGAGAACAGGTTCGACGGGTCCGCGCTGTAGTCAAACACGGCGGGGTCGTACTGATTGCCGGTCGCGCTGGAGGCGCTGGTCGCCATGTCCGCAGCTGCACTGGCGCTAGTGATGTTGTCCCCCAAGACAAAATCGGTGAGCTTGCCGATGGCGTTGGCGGGCACGGAGTCGAACAACAGGGAGTCGGTCCATTGAAAAGTCGCCGACAGCAGATCGGCAGTGTTGATGAGTGAGGTGGGCTCGGCGGCGTATGCATCAGCAGCAGAGAGGAAGCTTTCGGCGCTCTGCGCAAGCTGCTGATCCGGACCGTTGAACAGCAATTCGCCGAAGCCCGAAACAAAGCCGTTGTCAGAAGACAGCAGCGGGGTCTGAATCGCCTCGTACTGACTAATGAGATCCCCAAGCTCGGCAGGTGGGGTGCCGCCACCCGCCCCGGGCAGTTGACTCAACGCGGTGAGGCCGTCGTTCAGATCGGTCTCCGCCGTGGTCAGAAACCCGATGTCTGTTGAGAGGTCATCGGCCTGGGCGGTTGGGGCGCCGGCCATCCCGATCATCGCGGCAGCAGCGGCAGCTATGCCAATACCACCGCCCCAGTGGCTCCTGTGGCGGTTGCTCATCAGATTCGCCTTTCGTTTGACGATTAAAGACTGAACAGGTCACCAATCAACGTCGCTGCGTTGCTCCAATCAGCGGTGTCACCACTAAAGAGTGCGGCGAAGATGTCATTGAACAATGCGCCATCTTGCGGTGATGCCAGCGCAAGGCCGCCCACGTCGATCGGACCGGTGGCGTCGGGGTTGATAAGCGGCTCGGAGGGGTTGTATGCGTCTGCGAGTGACGCCGAGTTGGGCTGCACGTTGAAGAGATCGACAACCTCGTTGCCTCCGAGATTGGTTGTCAGGAAGCCCTCGACGACATTCCCGGTGGAGCCGTCGTTGCTCTGAACCGTGGACTCCAATAGCGACGGGGTCAGCCACTCGTCCCGAATGCCAACGAATGGCGGGGTGTCCAATGTCGACGAATTGAAGATTTGGACAGCCTCTGAGTGATCCAAGAAGTAGGGGACACTGTCTAGGCTGCCTGTCACCTGCGTGCCGTTGCCCAGCGAATCGCTTGGGTCGAGCAGCGTCGCGTTCGAGACCTCTCCACCGTTCGTCTCCAACGACCAACCGTTGACGTCCACTGTGGTGTCGTCGGCATGGGCGCCCGGTGCCGTTGCGATTACCCCGGCAGCTATAGCGGCTCCGTACGCGAAACCCATACCGCCAGCCCATCTCCGGACAGCATTGGCCATCAAATCCTCCGTTGGTTTCGTGTCCGATCTGACCGGGACATGAGCGTTACTGAGATTTACTAAGCTTAAGTTAAGGCTGCGTCCTGTCGAACGCAATTCAACGGACGTTCAGCAAGTTCCCAGGAGCTATCACCACTCGTGGTCAGCGGCGCTCCGATAGCCCAGCCCTTGTCTGCGTAGCGCCGTCGCACAGCGGGTAACTGTTCGTTGGTGTCTTTCGCGAGGCGCGCACTAATGGGTCAGGAGAAACCTATGGTCCCAATGCGTCTGAGGACGGTCGTCGGTTTGTGCGGGGCGCCGCTCGCGATCGCCCTGTCGCTTGCCCCGACTGCCGTCGCCGACAATCCGTCGTGGAACGGCCAATACGCGATCACGTTCATGGTTGGCCCAAAGTCCGGTACCAGCATGGCCGTCGGCGACCCCGAGGTACAGCACACCGATACCTACGGGTTTCAATCAAGCTGTACGAGCGGAAAATGCGTCGCCACGATCGTCAGCGGCCCGCCGCCGAGCAATCCGACGGTTCCGCAGCCGGTGCAATTCACCTGGGACGGGTCATCGTGGACGCAGGTCAGCGATTTCCAGTGGGACTGCATGATGCCCGACACCACGATCCAATGGAGTCCAGCGCACTCCACTGTGCGCTACACGCCTCAAGGCAACGGAACGCTTACGGGCGTCATGCACACCGACATCTTGAGCGGCCCGTGCCAAGGCTGGATCGAGATGGACATGACGGCCCAGCGGGTATGACAGTCAGAAGCGATGACTTTTCCCGCCCGCTGCAGTCTGTACTGGCATGACCGACGACACCCTGATCGCCACAATCACCATTCCTGCACCGGCTGAAACCGTCTTCGATGTATTGGCGGATCCGACGACCCACTCCGCCATCGACGGGACCGGTTGGGTAAGAGACGCCGTCGACACCGACCCCTTGGCGGAGGCGGGCCAGGTCTTCCGGATTGCGATGTACCACGACGGCCACCCCAACCACAACTATGAGATGGCCAACAAGGTGCTGGTCTGCGACCGCCCACACGCCATTGCCTGGAAACCCGGCCAGGACCTCGCCGGTGACGGGAACCTTACATTCGGCGGCTGGACTTGGCGCTATGACATCCGCAGCGTCGGATCGTCTGAAGCCCACGTCACCCTGACCTATGATTGGTCAGCGGTTCCGCCGGATCTCCGTGAGCACATTGGCTTTCCGCCGTTCGCTCCCGCGCACCTCGATAATTCGCTGAAGCATCTGTCCGATTTGGCGGCAGGGTTGGCGACTATCGAGAAATAGCGCACGCATCAACGCATCGCGTGAACCATAATCGGCCTGTGGAGCGAAGACGCAACGGCCGGACTGGTCAATCACCGATGACCACTTTGAAGCAGTTACCTGCTCTGGTTGTGCTGGAGCGGATCCCGGTCCCGGTGCTCGCGATCGCAAAAGACGGCACCGTGCTGTTCGCAAATACCGCGTTTTCAGAGATGGTCGGTCGCCCTCCCGAGGAGGTCTTGTCGTTGAAGTTCGATGACATCTTTCACCTCGCGCCCACCACCGAATCCCCGGTCTCCGTCGTTCAATCGATGGCGGACAGGGTGGTCGAATTGGCCCACCAGGACGGCTCGAGTGTGCGCGCGTTGATGAGTAAGTCGGCGCTCGTACGGTCCGACGACGATATTGCGCTTGCAACGTTCCAGGATTTGACCGAACAACTGTGGCGTGACGAACCCTAGTGTCTCGCAATGCGTATCAGCGGCTATGCATCCGGCGGTGAGACGGCCTTGATCGCGATAGCCGTACGTCGCCTGACGAATTGGGTGAAGTAGTCGATCCGTTCCGGTCGCACGATGCCGAGAAGCACCGTCGACACTGCCTTCCCGAAATGATCCAGAAACTGCACCGGCTCGTCCAGGCTGCTCGCCTGCCGCATCCCGACGTAAATCGAAACCAACAGTCGTCCGAGGTCTTCGGGATCGGCTTGATCGACGATGTCACCCTCGGCGATGGCTCGCTGGGCGATCTCTCCCACGAAACGGATCCAGTAGCCGAGCTGCCGTATCTGCAGCTTCTCAGTGCGGCCCACTGACTCGAGCAGATTGAATGCCGCTCGAGTGACGTCTTCTCTGATATCTCCGACTGCTACCAGGTAGGAGATATCGATAAGCGTCTCCAGCCCGGACAACTTTCGGGTGTGGAGGTTCTTGACGGCCGCTGTATAGCGTTCGATCTGCTCGTCGACGATCGCCAGCGCCAGTGCATGCTTCGACCGGAAATGGAAATACATTGCGCCCTTGGTCAAATGGGCTTCAGCAAGGATGTCGTCGAGGCCGACGGCGTAGTAGGGACGTTGAGCGAACTGGTGTGCGGCAGCCCGCAGGATCTGGTCTCGCGTCGTATCCGATCGCTTATCGCCCAAATCGCTCATCGTCAGATCGCGCTTGAGCTCAGGGCTTGGCTGTCAGCCAGGAAAGGCATCGGCAGCCAACGCGAGGCGAGCAATGATTCCATGGCGTTGCCGGGCAGCGGACGTGACAGCAAATATCCCTGCGCCCGATGACATCCATGTCGCATCAAAGTCAATGCGGCGTCAGGGGTTTCGACGCCCTCGGCCACCAGCTCGAGGTCGAACGCTTCAGCAAGCCCGATGATCGCCCGGACGATCGCCAGGTCACGGCTACTGGTGCCCAGATCGCGAACAAATGACGTGTCGATCTTGAGCATGTCGACCGGCAGCGACTTCAGGTGCGACAGAACGGCATAGCCGGTGCCGAAGTCGTCGATGGCGATCTGGACGCCGACCTCTTTCAACTCCTCGAGGGTCCTGCGGGTGGTTTCGATGTCGCGAACGACCGCGCGCTCAGTGATCTCCAGGCACACCGAGTCGCCGTCGATGCCGAACTCGTCGATCGTATCGGCCACGCTGCCGGCAAAACCGTGAGCGACCAGTTGACTAGGCGATACGTTGATGCGCAATGTCGCGTTGTTGCCCACACCGTGGGAGCGCCACCGGCTGAATTCCGCACAGGCGGTTCGCATTACCCATCGGCCCAATTCGCCTCCGAGGTTGGCGGATTCGGCTATTCCGATGAACGACTCCGGGAGCAGCAAGCCCCAGGTTGGGTGGCGCCAACGAACGAGCGCCTCGGTCGCCACGATGGCGCCGGTCCACAGGTCGACCTCGGGCAGATAATGAAGCAGCAGCGCATCACTGTCGATTTCGCCGCTGAGGTGCAGTTCGATGTCGTTGCGGAAGAGCCGCTTTAGGGACATGTCGTCGTTGGACACCGCGACGTGGTTGCCGCCGGCGCGTTTGGCAGCCAGCACGGCCTCATCGGCGCGATGAAGCAGATCGCCGCCGTTGTCGCGGCCCGGCACGCCCACCGCCACACCCACACTCGCAGTGCGGGTGATCACATGGCCGCCCAACGCCATTCGATCGCGCAGCGCCACACACAGCTCGTCGGCGGTCTTCTGCGCGGTTTCGATCGACATCGGCCGATCGGGAACGACGACGAATTCGTCGCCGCCGAGCCGTGCGGTCATGCTTTCCGCGCCGGCCTTTATGCGCAGTTGTTCAGCGAATGTCCGGATGAACCAGTCGCCGGCGCTGTGCCCGAGGTAATCGTTGATCGACTTCAGCCGGTCGAGGTCGAGATACAGCACCGCCGGCCAGACGTGCGAGCGGGCGGCCATGTC
>DAIODV010000070.1:1669-7384 GCA_036746615.1 Mycobacterium sp. | reverse complement strand
GCCGGGCCGCCCCGCAGCGAGTCTGTCGGAAAGATGGGCGATCAGCGCGCGGCGGTTGTGCAGGCCGGTCAGCCCGTCGTGCTCGGCAAGATCGCGAAGCTTCTCTTCGGCTGCGATGCGGGCCTGGAGCTGGGCAAGCAGCGAAGCGATCGTCTGGATCGTATTGAGCTCGTAGGTTCGCCACTTTTTACGACGAAATTTCATGCAGGTCAGCTGACCCGTCGTCACTCCGCCGGAGACTAAAGGCGCCGCCGCCGCCGACGGCGACGGGATCTTGGTGGGCTCCAGGCCCCAACGTTCGTGGGCGTCGGCAACCCAGCGTGCGAAGGCAGGCTCGGTCGGTTCGGGCCGAATGACGACTAAATTCTTCCCGTGCTCGCACAGCGCCAGGACCGGGTCGGCGCTGCTGAAGTGGGCGACCGTCTCGGGATCGGGGCCTGAGTTTTCCCGTCGTGGTGGCCATGCGGCGACCAACCGGGAAACCCTGATCTTGTGGTCGTTATGGCGCAAAAACGCGGCATCGATATCGAGATGCTGGACAAGTTCGGCGAGCACCTGTTCATTGACAGCGGCCACGGTGGCAGCTGTCGTTTCCATCAGCCGGGTGGCGACGATGGTGACGAGGTTGCGCGCCAAGGGCTCCTCCGATGTGGTGCGTAGCGCGGGGTTCGCGAAAGTATATGCAAATGTTGTTTCTCGCACTCGAAGATGCTTTGAATCGGTGAACTTGTCGGCACTTTCGCGTATTCAGGCTTGATTTAACCTGAGGGCCGGTGTTGCATGGTGAGCGTCAAGATCAAGGGTGTTTAAATGACGACTTCTCCGGCTGCACAAACCTTTGTCGTCCCCGATGAACCCGACTGGCCGCGGATGCGCCGCGAAACCAGCGCGCGGCTTCGGTCGGCAATGGCTGACAGCGGGGTCGATGCGCTGATTCTGCTGATGAACGACAGCGTCGTGTATGCCACGGGTGCGAGTTGGCCGGTGCTGGATGCCGGTCTGTCGCATGTCGAGCGGCCGGTGGCGATCGTGCTTGCCGCCGACGAACATCCCCATTTGTTCCTACCGTTTCGCGAGGGCGCCGCGTCGGAATCGCAGATACCCGCGGATCATCTGCATGGGCCGCTGTATCTCGAATTGGAAGAGGGCGTCGAGCATTTCGCTCGGCTGATCGGCGATTTGATCCCGCCTGGCGCGAACGTCGCGGTCGATGAGATGACCGGAGCGATGCGCCAGGCCGCGGATCGGCTTTTCCCCGGCGGGCCGCCATCGGATGCCGCGGCGGTGGTGGCGGCGGCCAACCTTGTCAAGACGCCAGACCAGATCGCTTGCCTGCGGATAGCCACTCGCATCACCGAGCTGGCGATGGCCGATGTGCAAAAGCAGTTGGCGCCCGGCGTGCGACAAACCGAACTGTCCGCCAAGCTGGTACGCAGAGCGTTCGAACTCGGCGCCACCGCCAACATGCTCGACGCGATCTGGCAGGTGATGCCGCCGTCTCGTGCCGAGGGAGTGTGGACCACACACGGCGACCTGGCGCTGCCGCTGCTGAGCGGGGAGCGCGAACTCGTCAAGGGTGACGTGCTGTGGACTGATATCAGCATCAGCTATGCCGGGTACTGTTCGGATTTCGGTCGAACCTGGGTGGTGGGCGAAACCCCATCAGCGCGCCAGCAGGAGCAGTTCGAGAGGTGGCGGCACATCCTCGACGCGGTGCTGAACGTGACCAAAGCCGGTGCTACATCAGGTGATCTCGCCCGAGCGGCGATCGCCGCCAACGGCGGCAGCAAGCCGTGGCTGCCGCACTTCTATCTCGGACATGGGATCGGCACCTACCCCGCCGAACCGCCGATGATCGGGACCGATCTGGGTGAGGAGTACGACGACAACTTCGTCTTTCCGGAAGGCATGGTGCTGGTCCTGGAGCCGGTGGTATGGGAGGACGGCACCGGCGGCTACCGCAGTGAGGAACTTGTGGTGATCACCGAAGACGGCTACCTGCCGATCACCGACTACCCCTACACGCCCTATGGCGACTGAGATCTCGCCCGACGGCCGAGCGTTACGGCTGGGTCGTCGGCAACGGGCGCTGGCGCAAATGCAAGCCCACCATATCGATATCCTGGTGCTCGGCCGACAGGCCAACGTCCGCTATGTCACCGGGGCGCCGCAACTTTGGATCGGCGGGACGCGGCCATTCGCCCCGGTTTGCGTGATCGTGGGTGCCACCGGCGAGATCTTTCTGAACAGCACAGCCGACGAAGGAATCCCCGAAGAGATCGGTCGTGACCGGCTCTACGGTCTGGCCTGGAACCCGATGACGCTTATTAGCGTGCTGAAGAATATCGACGGCGCATCAGAGGCGCGGCGGGTCGGAACCGACGCGCTGTCACCGACTTTCGGCACGCTGCTGCCGATGGCATTTCCGAATGCCGAACTCGTCGACGGCGAAGTGGTCATGCGGACAGCGCGGCGGATCAAGACGCCCGACGAAGTGGCGGCGATGGACACCGCGCTGTGCGTCGCCGAGGCGGGAGTCGCCGCTGCCGTGGCAGAGCTGCAGCCCGGCCTGTCGGAGAAGACGTTAGCGGGTGCGGTACTGGAGGCGATGGCCGCGGGCGGCGTGAGCACGCCGGCCACTCAAGACGCGGCGTGGGTGACCTCTCGGGAACATCCTTGGCGGCGGGCAACCGGCGACGGCCAGGTGCGCTCGGGTGATTTGGTGGCGTTCGCTGCGGGCGCCTTGGCCGATGGGTATGTCGCGGAGGTAGGCCGGACCTGGCCAGCAGGTGAGGTCGAAGACGGCTCGACCCGCAAGCTGTATCAGCGCTCGAATGAATTGTGGGACAGGCTGATTTCCGCCTGCCGTCCCGGTGCGCGAGCCCGTGATTTGCTCGCGGCTTACGACCTTGCCGGCGAACCGCTGCCGCCGATGGCCGTCGCGCACGGCGTGGGCCTAGGTTTCGATCCGCCGGTGATATCCCGGGAGCTTCCAGCCACCGCCGAAAGCGAAAATCTGGATCCGGGGATGGTGTTGGCGCTCACCGGCTACGTGTGGCAGGAAGGCATCGGCGCGGTGCTGCGCCGTGACACGGTCCTCATTACCGACAGCGGGCCCGAGGTGCTGACCGCCAGCCCGGTGTGGAAGTAGTCACTCGGGCGTGCGCAAGATTTCGTGCAGGACGTAGTCGTTGTGCTCGCCGAGGTCGGGAGCTCCCCGCTCGATTTGTGTCGGGGCAGTCGACATCCGCCACGGCGCCGCCACGATCGGCCGTTGGCCCTCGCGGTGATCGCTCACGAAGCGATATAGCTCGCGGTCCCAGAGCAATTGGTCGCTGATGACATCGAGAGACGTCGCGCTCTTGCTCGACGGCACACCCGCCGTCCTGAGCCGCTGCGCCAGCTGTTCAGCGTCGTGGCCGGTGGTGAACTGCGCGAGGTCTCGGTCGAGCTCGTCGGCGTGTGTTAGCCGGTCCGGCATGCTGGCATAGCGCGCGTCGTCGGCAAGGCCAGCAGTACCCAGGACGTCACACAATGTGCGCCACTGCGTTTCGTCCGCCACGGCGATGCTGAGCCAGTCACCGCCCGCACACGGATAGCAGTTGTGCGGGGCCATATCCGGATCGCGGTTGCCTTCCGGGACGATGTGCTTTCCGGTCAGATCCTGTTCCAGCAGACAATCGCCGATCATCGACGAAAGCGCCTCCACGGCCGACACATCGACGAACTGGCCTTCGCCTGTCAGGTCGCGATGAAGCAATGCCACTACGGTGGCCAACGCCGCGGCCGCACCGACGGTCGAATCCCCGTACCGGATGCTGGTGCCGAGGGGTGGTCCACCCGGATAGCCGACCAGAGAAGCGATTCCGGCCAATGCGGCGAAGCACGGCGCGTACCCGGTTTGATATCCCAGCGGTCCGTCGTTGCCCCACATCTTGATTGACACCGAGATGATGTCCGATTTGACCGATGCCAGCTCCTGGTAGCCAAGTCCCAGGCGTTCCATCGCTCCCGGCCGAAGATTGTTGATGACGATGTCACTGTGGGCGATCAGGTCGCGAAGCCGGTCGATGTCCGCGGCTGATTTGAGATCCAATTCCACGCTGAGCACTTCGGGATTGATCGACAAAAAGTACGGCGCGTGGTTGATGTCGGTGCCGCCGTAGGCGCGCATCTCGTCGGGATTGCCGGAGCTCTCCACCTTGATCACTTCGGCGCCCAGCAGGGCAAGTAGCTTGCCGGCGTAGGGCCCGGCCCACACTTTGGTGAGCTCGACGATACGAACGCCTTGTAATGGCCCGCCGCGCGCCACTTTTGGCGTTTTGAGCTGTGCCGAGACCGCCGTGAGCGCCGGGCGTGGCGATTCGATGCTGGCCAACACCTCGTCGGTGTGCTGGCCCAGGCTCGGCGCCGCGGCGGTGATACGCGCCGGTGATGCCGTCATCAGGTAGGGCACACCCGGATAGGCGGCGGTGCCCAATACCGGATGCGTGACGTTCTGGAAGAAGCCGCGATGACAGTACTGCGGCGAGTTCTTCAGGTCGGCAGCGCTTTTGACGGGTACCAGGGGAACTCCCAGCCGTTGGGCTTCGTCGGCGGTGGCATCTTTGGGTAAGTCTTTAACCCAGTTGGCGAACCCGTCGTGAAACCTCGCCACCTTCTCCGGTGTAACCGAGAACTCAAGCCAGTCGTCCTCGAACTCGTCGAGCCATGTCGGCTGGCCCATCAACTTTTTGAGACCAGCCCAATGACTGCGGCTGGTCATGTAGAGATAGACATATCCATCTGTGCAGGCGAAAAATGAGGCGGGGCCCTGCTGATCGTAGTCGTCGCGGGTGTTGTGCGGTGTGATCTCCCCGGTGACGAACCTGCCCAGCATGCTGTCGGCCCGCGACGCCAGCACCGCTTGCTGCGACACATCGATGAATTCGCCGCCGCCACTGTGTAACTGGCAGAATAGCGATGATGCGACGCACAACGCCGCGTCCAGCCCGGCCTCGTAGTCAGCGAGGAAACGGCCGGGCCCCTTCAACGGCGGCTTTGCGGGGTCGGGATGGCTGGGTGTGTGGTAACCCCACCCGCTGCTGTTAAAGACGGTGATGCTCTTGGCGTTCTGATATTCCGACGGGGCCTGCCGACCATATGGGCTGATCGAGCAAAAAACCACAGCTGGGTGTCCGCTCGCAATATCGTTGGCCGACAAGCCAACCGATTCCAACCAGGACGGCGTGTGATCGTCGATGACAGCGTGTGCGGTGGCGATGATCTTTCGCAACGAGTCGACCTCGTCGTCGAGCACAACCGAATGCTTATTGGTGTTCAGGTAGGCGAACAGCGCGCTGCGCTCGGGGCCGCCGTCGTCACCGATGATCGGCGCCATCGCCCGCGTGGGGCTGCCGCAATGCGGGCGTTCGACCTTGATCACCTCGGCGCCGAAGTCCGCGAGCAGCTTCCCGCAGTATTCGCCGGCGACCGATTCGGCCAGCTCGACGATCCTGATACCAGTCAGTGCCGGCACGTCAGGGCTTGTTGCGTCCCGAGCGGCTGAGTCGCCACTCTGGCGGGAAGTTCAGGTCATTGTCCTTGACCACGTTGTTGAGGCCTTTGCCGAACGTGCCCTCGGTGAGGTCGACATCGTTATCGCGGTCGTTTTGGATCAGCGGCAGCATGCCTTCGACCATCCCGGTGAGCAGGCTGCCGAAGTATTCGCCCTTG
>DAIODV010000070.1:0-1659 GCA_036746615.1 Mycobacterium sp. | reverse complement strand
GGAAGTTCAGATCGTTGTCCTTCACCACATTGTTGAGGCCCTTTTCGAAGGTGCCCTCGGTGAGGTCGACCTCTTGCGCGTCGTTCTTGATCATCGGCAGCATGCCCTCGACCATGCCGGTGAGCAGGCTGCCGAAGTATTCGCCCTTGTGCTGCTTGTAGAGCTCGAGGAATGTCTTCTGCACCGCGACCGTGTCGGTGGGGCGGGACCGCGAGCAGGCCATCGCGTACTTGCGCGTCTCGTCCTCGAGTTTGTCGCGGGGCACCACGCTGTTGACGAAGCCGCATTCGTACATTTCCTTGGCGCTGAACGGCCGTCCGGTGAACAGCATTTCGGAGAACTTTCGCAGGCCCATCGTCTCGGCCCACCACCACAGACGCGGTCCCCAACCGACGTAGCGGAAGGCTGGATGACCGAAAAGCGCGTCGTCAGAAGAGATCACCAGATCAGCGTCGCCGGCTTGGTAGAAGTGCCACCCGTAGCAGTAGCCCTTGGCTTCGATGATGCTGATCTTCCGCAGCTCCTGCAGCGGGCGGCAACCCGCGCGGGCTTTGGAGTAAAAATCGGTCACGGTAGACAGATAGCGATACGAACCGCCTGGGGGGTACTTGACGTCGTCATTGTTGATTGCGAGCTCGTGCAGCAGTGGCATGCCGGGGTTTTCCAGCATCGGCCGCTGTTCGGGCAAATCGCCGCCACTGCCGAAATCCTCGCCCTCACCACGGATTACGACCACCTTGACGTCGTCGTCGACGTTGCACTTGTGGATCAGGTCGGCGTAGTTCTGGCGCATGCCCAACGTCGTCGAGTTCTGTGCCTCCGGCCGATCGAACGTGATGTAGGCGATCCGGTTCTTGGCGTCCTTCTCGAACTTGATCAGCGGCTCGGCGTCCCGCTTGAGTTGTTCGTAGTCGTATTCAGGCATTAGTCATCTCCCGCTTAGTGGTTGCATTGCTTACTGTGTCAGCGTCTGAGGCGGCGCGGGCGATTTGTACCTTCTGCTTAAAAGAGCCCCCTATTGGGTGAGCTGTCCCCGCTGATCGCTTCGCAAGATCCCGGTCACGATGGCCGAAAGGACGCCGTCGATCTGTTCTGGGCTGTCGATGATCCGGTCGCCGTGGGCGAACCGCAGCAAAAGGCCGTTGATGAACGTCAGCGTGATGTTGCTCAGATCGTCGACGACGGCGGGGTCGAGCTCGGCGCCGTGCGGCAACAGCTGCACCAAGATGTCGTGATGCAGCTTGGTGAACGCATCGGTGGCACGCTGCAGGGTTGCGGCAATCGCCGGATCGCGGGTCGCCTGCATGGTGAGCTCATAGCGCGCCTTGGTTCGACTCAGCTGGGGCTCTTTCCCGGACTGGATGACCAGGTTTGCCAGTGTCGAGGCTGATGTCCCGTCCGCGACCGACTGCAACGCCGCCAGGTCGAGCTCGACCATCCGCTCGGCAACCGCGCTCAGCAGTGCCGAGCGGGTACGGAAGTAGAACGACGTGGTGCCATCGGGCACCGCCGCGCGCGCGTCGACTTTCAAATGGCTCAAGCCCTTGGCGCCGTCGTCGGCCAGCAATTGGATCGCCGCATCGCACAGTTCGCGGCGGCGCTGATCCGGATTCGGCTTGCGTCGTTTTTGTATGCGGGCAGTGTAGCGGCCCTTTACCG
>DAIODV010000069.1:2105-13078 GCA_036746615.1 Mycobacterium sp. | reverse complement strand
TGTTCTTCAGCACCCGGTCGATGCGGGCCTTCTCGACGTTGATGATCTTGCCGCGCAACGGCAGGATCGCCTGGAACATCGAGTCGCGGCCACTCTTTGCCGAGCCGCCGGCCGAATCGCCTTCCACTACATAGAGTTCTGACTTCCGCGGGTCGGTGGAGCGGCAGTCTGCCAGCTTGCCCGGCAGCCCGCCCAGATCGGTGGCGCTTTTGCGCCGCACCAACTCTCGGGCTTTGCGCGCCGCAATCCGGGCCTGCGCCGATGACACCGCCTTGTTCACGACGGTCTTGGCGTCGCTGGGATTGGCCTCGAACCAGTGCGAGAGCTTGTCGTTGCAGGCCTTCTGGACAAATGACTTGACTTCGGTGTTGCCCAGTTTGGTTTTGGTCTGGCCTTCGAACTGCGGTTCGCTGACCTTGACCGAGATCACCGCTGCCAAACCCTCGCGGATGTCATCGCCAGTCAGGTTGGGATCTTTGTCCTTCAGCAGCTTCTTGTCTTTGGCGTACTTGTTCACCACCGACGTCAGTGCGGCGCGGAACCCTTCCTCATGAGTACCGCCCTCATGGGTGTTGATGGTGTTCGCGAACGTGTGCACCGATTCCGAATAGCCGGCGTTCCACTGCATCGCGATCTCGACCTCGTGGCCAGGACCCTTGTCGGAGAAGTCGACGATGCTGGAGTGAATCGGGTTCTTGGTGCGGTTGATGTGCTTGACGTAGTCGACCAGACCACCCGGGTAGTGAAAGGTGCGGTGCTTGACTTTGTGCGGCGCAACGGATTCCGCGGCCTTCTCCTCGGCGGACTTCGGCGCCTCTGCGGTGTCGCTGACGACTTCGTCGACCACCTCTTCGTTGCTCACCCGCTCATCGGTCAGGTTGATGGTCAGCCCCTTATTGAGGAACGCCATTTCCTGCAGCCGACGCGCGACGGTCTCGAAGTCGTAGTCCGTCGTCTCGAAGATGCCGGGGTCGGCCCAGAAACGAACCGTCGTACCCGTCTGCTTGGTTTTGTCGCCCTGCTTGAGCGTGCCGGGGATAGAGCGGTCGTAATACTGGAACCACTCGTAGCCGTCGGTCGAGATCTCGACCTCGAGTCGAGTGGACAATGCGTTGACCACCGAAACACCCACGCCGTGCAGACCACCCGACACCGCATAGGCGCTGTCATCGCCGCCGAACTTTCCGCCGGCGTGAAGTTGAGTCATCACGACGTCGACCGTGGGCATGCCGGTGGCGTGCATGCCCACCGGGATACCGCGGCCGTTATCGGTGACCTGAACGCCGCCGTTCTCCAAAATCTTCACGTCGACTTCGTTGGCGTAACCCGCCATCGCCTCGTCTACGGCGTTGTCGACGACCTCCCAGATCAGGTGATGCAATCCGCGCTCCCCGGTGGAGCCGATGTACATGCCGGGGCGTTTGCGGACCGCCTCTAGCCCTTCCAGGACGGTGATGGAGTCGGCGCCGTACTCTTTCGATTTCTTCTTTTGGGCAGCCACGGGCGGAAGGCTCTCCTTGGGGTTGCGCGCGGGCAGTCTCCGGGACTGTGCGCTGGTTCTCCGCCAGTCTACCTATAAGGGGCGCCGGGACCGATCCTGTGAGGGTGTTTCTACACAGCTATCTGCGCCGTGTGCGGAATTTTTCGCGCTGGGCCGCGTCAGGACGCCTGACGAGCCAATTCGCGCCGTTGTGACGGCGCTCAAGCGGGCCGGGCCGGTCGCTTATCCGTAGGTGTCGCGAGGCCCTCTTCCGGCGATGTGCAGCTTGCCCTTGCGCCACGACGGCGCGACGGGTCCGGTGATCTTCAGCGCGGTCACCACTCCGTCGCCTACCTCGGCGGCGATCTTGGCCAGCACCTGCGCCTGAATGATCCGCAGCTGGGTCGCCCATGCCGTCGACTCCGCGGACACGCTCAGGACTCCGTCGCGCAGTGCGGTAGGGGTTGCGTGATCGGCGATGTGCTGACCAACGACGGTCGGCCACTGTCCGAACACCGCGCCTTCGGCGACCCGCGACGACCAGCCGCGCTTCTTCGCCACATCCCGGGTCGCGCTGCCCAGCGGTTGCGGATCTCGGCCGTCGGGCGCCGGACCGGACCAGCGGCGCCGGCTGCCAGCCCCGGCAACCCGGCGGGTCGGCGGTAGCCGACGGCCGCGTCCGACATCTTTGCCTTGGGTACGGGCGGCGCCGCGTGCCTCTTCCAAAGCTCGCCGCACCAGGTCCATTCCGGGTAATCCGCTCAGCCGCTCAGGCGGCCCGGCGGTGTCCTCGGTCACGTCTGCACCTCCGAAACCGGTCCGCTCTCGCCGTCGTGCAGCGTGATTGTCACTCGCTTCGCATCCCAATCGTGCGGAATGTCCCCGAGGACCGCCGCAGTCACCAGCACCTGCTCCGCCGAGGCCGCGGCCGCGGCCAAGGCCTCTCGGCGGGCCGTGTCGAGTTCTGCGAACACATCATCAAGCAATAACACCGGGTCGCTTCCGTCTGCGCGCAGCAGTTCGTAGGCCGCCAGCCGCAGCGCCAACGCCATCGACCACGATTCCCCGTGGCTGGCAAAGCCTTTCGCCAGTTGCTCACCAAGGCGTAGCTCCAGGTCATCGCGGTGGGGGCCGACCAGGCACACACCGCGTTCCAGTTCGGCGTCGCGGCGCTGCGCCATCTGCGCTAGCAGCGCAGCTTGCAGCTCTTCGGTGTCGGCGTGACCGGGCTCGACGTCGAGGCTGGTGCGGTAGCTGATCGCCGCCGGCCGCGACGCCGGCGCCAACAGTTGGTAGCTCTTCTGTACTTCGGGTGCCAGCTCGTTGACCAGATCGATGCGGGCGGCCATCAACTCCGCGCCGTGGGCAGCCAAATGGCCGTCCCAAACATCAAGCGTGTCAAGGGCGCCGCGGTCACCCCGAAACCGCGCGCCAGCCACCGACTTCAGCAACGCGGTGCGCTGGCGTAACACTTTCTCGTAGTCAGCCCGCACCGCGGCCACCCGCGGCCGACGTACCGCCGCCAGATCGTCGAGGTAGCGGCGCCGATCCGCCGGATCTCCGCGGACCAACGCCAAATCCTCGGGCGCGAACAACACTGCCCGGAGCACCCCAACCACCTCGCGCGGGCTACGCACCGGCGACCGATTCAACCGGGCTTTGTTAGCCCGGCCCGCGGCGATTTCCAAATCGACGGCACACTCACGACCGTCATTCACCACAATCGTCGACACCACCGCTCGCGACGCACCGACCCGCACCAGCGGAGCGTCGGTAGCTACCCGATGGGAACCCGAAGTAGACGAATACCACAGTGCTTCAACAAGATTCGTCTTACCGTAACCATTGGGTCCGACGAATACCGTGCGCCCCGGCGTCAGCTCGAGCTCGGCGTGTTCCCACGACCGGAAGTCCCGCAAGCCCAGATGACGGACGTACACCTAACCGCTAACCAGGAAGACGGACCGGCATCAACAGGTAGACGTAGTCGGTCGAAATAGCTGGGAACGGTCCATTGGCAGTGGGCTGAGGATCGTCGTCGCTAGCCGGACGCAGCACCGCCGGCCGACTGGGGGTGGTGAACCCGAAGGACACCCGATCGGAATGCAACGACCCGAGCCCATCGGTCAGGTACGTCGGGTTGAAAGCGATCGTGAGTGGCTCGCCGGCGAACTCGACTGCTACATCCTCCTCGGCCCGGCCAACATCGTCGGCACCCGCGGACAGTCGCAGCACATCGCCGGAGAATTCCATCCTGACCTGCGCACCACGATCGGCGACTAGCGCGACACGTTTAATGGCCTCGGTCAATTCGGCCACCCCGATAGTGGCCACCGCAGTGTGTTCGGTCGGCAAGAGCTGCCGGAATTTCGGGAACTCCGCATCCAGCAGGCGCGTGGTACTGCGTTTGCCATTGCCGCTGATGCCGAGCAATCCGTCTTTGCCCACGGCAGATCCCGACCCCAGTGACAAGTGGACTTCGGCGCCATCGGTACCGGTCTTGGCGGCTTCCGCCAGCGTCTTCGCCGGTACCAACACCGCCGCCTCGACGTCGGCTCCGGCCGCCGACCAGGTCAGCTCTCGAACCGCCAACCGGAACCGATCGGTTGCAGCCAGTACCACCGACTCCCCAGAAATCTCGACCCGAATACCAGTCAGCATCGGCAACGTGTCGTCACGGCCGGCTGCGACAGCCACCTGGCTGATCGCCTCGGCGAACAACTCTGCTGACAAAGCACCCGTCTCCTCGGGCAGCGCCGGCAACGTCGGGTAGTCCTCGACGGCCATCGTCGGCAATGAAAACCTCGCGCTGCCGCAGGTCAACGAAACTCTGGTGCCTTCCACCTGAACGTCGACGGGCTTGTCGGGTAACGCGCGGGTGATGTCAGATAACAGCCGTCCCGACACCAAAACTGTTCCCGGAGAAGCGATTTCCGCTGCGAGCCGCACTTCGGCCGAGACTTCGTAGTCGAATCCGGAAATAGTCAAGCCGTCGTCTGAGCCGGTCAGCAGCACACCGGCGAGCACCGGCACCGTCGGCCTGGCGGGCAGCGTTCGCGCCACCCAGGCCACCGCATCAGCGAAGTCTTCGCGTACTAAGCGAAACTTCAAGTCGGTCACACCGACTGTGGTCGTCGCCACGTCCATTGCGTCCCTTCACTCACCCCAAGCACCCCAGACAACAGAGCCGACTTCCAGCGGCTCCACCCGGTGGAGTGCGATTTCCCCGCTGATAGACGGCTGCGCCCGTAACCCGCTTCGACGACCGAACGGCAGTCGAACCACAACCGTAGAGCTTCGAGCGCCATCTTGAAAGCTAATCGGAATCAATGACACTCGGGGTCGTCTTGCGCCGACATGGGGGTGTGGAACAGCCCGTCCCCAAGCGTCTTTTCCAAGAAGAAACTACGGAGATATCTCAGTAACAGTATTAGGGCCTGTGCATGTTGGGGACAGTGCAATGTCTGTGCTGCTGAGCCGCGCGGGCCGGATGTGGATGACACCGGGTTAGTTGTGTGGTTTGTGTGGACTGGTTGGGGATTGGCCGCGGCTGTGCACTCGGTTGGGATATGCGGGGCGGAGCGTCAGCAAGTAGCGCACAGGCGTATGCACAGCCGACGCTGTGACAGGTGGGATAACAGTGCCCAAAGTTTTTGGGTCGAACCGCTTCCGGCCGGCGCTCAGCGCTTGGAGCGCTGCCGAATTCGGGTGGTGAGTTCCTTGACGTGATCGAAGACTTCGCGTCGCTCGGCCATCTCGGAGAGGATTTTGCGTTGGGCGTACATGACCGTGGTGTGATCGCGGCCGAAGGCTTGCCCGATCTTCGGCAGTGACAAGTCGGTAAGTTCGCGGCAGAGGTACATCGCGATCTGCCGCGACTGGGCCAGGGCCCGGGTCTTACCGGGGCCGCGCAGCTCCTCGACTGTGGTGTCGAAGTATTCGGCGGTGGCCGCCATGATCGTCGCCGCGCTGATTTGCATGGTGCTGGCGTCGGCGATGAGATCACGAAGGACGATCTCCGCTAACGCCTTATCGATCGGGGTCTTGTTCAGCGACGCGAACGCGGTCACCCGGATGAGCGCACCCTCGAGTTCACGGATGTTGCGTTCGATGCTGCTGGCGATGAGTTCGAGAACGTCGTCGGGGACCGCCAGCCGTTCCATCTGTGCTTTCTTGCGCAGAATCGCGATGCGGGTTTCCAACTCCGGCGGCTGCACATCGGTGATCAGTCCCCATTCGAACCGGGTCCGCAGTCGATCCTCCAGGGTGGCGAGCTGCTTGGGCGGCCGGTCTGAGGAGATGACGATCTGTTTGTTGGCGTTGTGCAGCGTATTGAAAGTGTGGAAGAACTCTTCCTGGATACCTTCTTTACCTTCGATGAACTGAATGTCATCGACGAGCAGAACATCGACATCGCGGTAACTGCGTTTGAAAGCGACTTTGCGGTCGTCGCGCAGCGAATTGATGAAGTCGTTGGTGAATTCCTCGGTGGAGACGTACTTGACCCGCATACCGGGAAATAGCCGTTGCGCGTAGTTGCCGGCGGCATGCAGGAGGTGTGTTTTGCCGAGGCCGGACTCGCCCCAGATGAACAGAGGGTTGTAAGCGCGCGCGGGCGCTTCTGCAATCGCGAGGGCGGCAGCGTGCGCGAACCGGTTCGAGGCGCCGATGACGAAGGTGTCGAAGGTGTAGCGCCGGTTGAGGCTGGTGCCGCCGGCGGCGTCGGCGTCGGTGCCCTGTGGCCGCTCGGTGAAATAGCTGGGCCAGTTCTGATGTGCACTGACGAGAGCCTCGCGGTCTTCATCGACCTCGTCGGTCTCGGCGGCCCACTCGTCGGGCGCGGCGGTGGCAATATCCTCGGATTCCTCGTTTGCCAGCGCGGCGATGCGAACGCCGAGTTCGATTTGTTGGCCGAGCCGTCGGCTGAGTGCCTCGGTGATCTGAGTGCGCAGATGACGTTCGATCTCGTTCTGCACAAAGCTGCTGGGCACCGACAGCAGAGCAAACCCCTCGACGATCTGCAGCGGTTGTACCAGGTTCAGCCAGGCTCGTTGCTGTGGCGTCAAAGTCGCGACGTACGGTTCGCCATTGGTGGCGAGAGTGTCGGTGGAAGTCTCGCCGTTGAGTTCGGAGACGACTGCGCTCCAGACTGTGGAAAAGCTAGATCCGGGGTCCTCTGTCAACGACGGCTCCCCCCGGCTTGACGTCGACGTATTGACAGTAGTTGCGACGACGAACTGTCCACATAGTTATCCACAAGTGTGGACAGGACAGCCGCCATCGCGCCGCAAATAGCCACTGATGGCACGCGAGATCGGCGCTCCAGACAGCCAGCGTGGGTCATCTGGCCAGGAAGCAGCCGATCCGCCATCCTCGCTTCGTTGTCGGGCGCCGTTTCAGTCTGAAACGGCATTGCCCGAAACTAACAGTTTTCCCCGAGAGCGCCAACCGTTCTGCAACATTGGCAGGGCCTTTCATAGAATTGCTCGCGGTCCGTTGCGGCGGGTGTGACGTTAGTCAAATCTCGGCGTCTGGGTCGGCACCGATAAGGCCAGGTTTGACCCGGCGAACGCTCGTCAGTACCCTCGTCTAGTCGCCCGAAAGTCGGCGATACGGCTGCGATCCGCGCGATATGCACGGGGCCCGCGCCGGTTACCAGCGAGACACAGAGCCTGCCGAGGCTTCGTGAGGGTAATCGTGTTCCACCGGCATAGCCACCGGGGCGGAGCACGATGCCAGATGCAACGAGGAGAGAGTCGTGGCAAAGGGCAAGCGGACGTTCCAGCCGAACAACCGGCGGCGAGCCCGCGTACACGGCTTCCGGCTGCGCATGCGCACCCGGGCAGGACGAGCGATCGTGTCAAACCGGCGGCGCAAAGGCCGTCGTTCGCTGACTGCCTGATTCGAATTCCGGTGTAACAGCGGTGCTTTCCGCGCGGAACCGTATGACGCGGTCGACCGATTTCGAGGCCACGGTGAAGCACGGAACTCGCGCCGTGCAGCCAGACCTCGTCATCTACGCGCGGCACGGGAACACCGCTGCAGCCGAGGCGCCCAAGGTCGGACTGATCGTCGCGCGCTCGGTGGGCTCGGCGGTACAACGGCACCAAGTGGCCCGGCGGCTGCGACACGTCGCCCGACGCGCAGTGGAAGAGCTGCAGGGATCCGAGCACGTCGTGGTCCGCGCGCTGCCGAGCAGTCGTGAGGTCGGCTCCGCTCGGCTGGAGGAAGAACTACGCGCCGGCCTGCGCCGCATTGCAGCGGCGGGAGCCCGCCGGTGAATGACATAACGTCGAAGCTGAAGCATGGGCTGCACGGTCTCGAGATGGCAGCCGTTCGCGGACTGATTTTCGTTATTCAGCTGTACCGCCACATGGTTTCGCCACTGCGGTTGCCGACGTGCCGGTTCACCCCAACCTGTAGCCAGTACGCGGTGGACGCGCTAGCCGAGTATGGATTGGTGCGGGGGAGTGGGCTGGCAGCTGTCCGGCTGGCTAAGTGTGGTCCCTGGCATCGGGGAGGATGGGATCCGATACCGGAGCGCCAGGGCCGCGGGGTCGCAGGGAAATCGGCCTGGGATAGCCCAGCGACGTTAGGGAAGAGTGATTATGTCGTTTGATCCGTTCAGCCTGGACTATTTCTATTACCCGGTCTCGGCGATCATGTGGCTCTGGTACAAGGCGTTCGGCTTACTGCTAGGGCCGTCGAGCTTTTTCACGTGGACGCTGTCGGTGATGTTCCTGGTGTTCACGCTGCGCGCGCTGTTGTATCACCCGTTCGTCCGGCAGATCCGCACCACCCGACAGATGCAGGAGTTGCAGCCGCAGATCAAGGCGCTGCAAAAGAAATACGGTAAAGACCGCCAGCGGATGGCGCTGGAAATGCAGAAGCTACAGCGCGAACACGGATTCAATCCCATCCTCGGCTGCCTGCCGATGCTCGCACAGATCCCGGTGTTCCTCGGCCTCTACCACGTACTGCGCTGCTTCAACCGGACAAGCACGGGCATCGGCCAGTTGGGGCTCTCGCCGGAGCGCAACCGTGAGCTCGGCAACTATGTCTTCACCGCCGCGGATGTCGGACATTTCTTGGACGCCAACCTATTTGGTGCACCGCTAGGCGCCACGATGACCCAGCGGGGAGCCAGCCTCGCCGCCTTCACCGAATTCAGCCGCCCCGCCGTCGTCGCCGTCGGCGTACCGGTCATGATCTTGGCGGGCATCGCCACCTACTTCAACAGCCGCGCCTCGGTGGCGCGGCAGAGCGCCGAGGCCGCGGCCAATCCGCAGACCGCGATGATGAACAAACTGGCGCTGTACGTGTTTCCGCTCGGTGTCGTGGTTGGTGGGCCGTTCCTGCCGTTGGCGATCATCTTCTACTGGTTCGCCAACAACATCTGGACGTTCGGCCAGCAGCACGTTGTCTTCGGGATGATCGAAAAAGAGGAAGAGGCCAAGAAGCGCGAAGCGCTGGAACGCCGGGCGGCCAACGCGCCGGCGCCCGGGGCCAAACCGAAGCGAGCACCAAAGAGCGCCGCTGGAGGCGCTAACGGATCGGCGGCTTCCTCGGACGGTGCCGATGGAGCGAGGCCTGCGAGCGAAGCTTCGAGTGACCAAGCAGTAGGCAACAGCAATCCGGCCGGCCACACGCCGCGCCCGGGAGTGAAACCCAAGAAACGCAGACGTTGACCGAGAACCGGGCCGAACCCACGCGACGGCCCGGGGCGGAGACGGTGAAGCAGCCCGGTGGCGCGAGGGACGCCGGGCCGCAGACTTAGCCGGGCGAGGGCCCGGACGACGGGAAGGAAATAGGCAGGCATGACAGACGCGGACACCACCGGACACGACATCGAAGAAGCCGTGGCGGAAGAGACTTCGGAGGCCGCTTCGGAGGACGTTTCGGAAGAGACAGCGACGAGCGAGGTCGACTCCGACGGCGATATGGAGGAGCGGTTGGTCGCCGAGGGAGAGATCGCCGGCGATTACCTGGAAGAGCTGCTGGACCTACTGGACTTCGACGGCGACATCGATTTGGACGTCGAGGGCAGCCGCGCGGTGGTCAGCATCGACGGTAGCGACGACCTGAATAAGTTGGTGGGCCGCAAAGGCGAGGTGCTCGACGCTTTGCAGGAACTGACTCGCCTGGCGGTGCACCAGAAGACCGGCGTGCGCAGTCGGCTGATGCTCGACATCGCGAGCTGGCGGCGCCGCCGCCGCGAAGAGTTGGCGGCCTTGGGCGACAAGGTGGCCAAGAGGGTACTGGAAAGTGGCGAGCGCGAAGAACTCGCTCCGATGACGCCGTTTGAGCGCAAGATCGTTCACGACGCGGTGGCGGCGGTCGAGGGAGTGCGAAGCGAGAGCGAGGGTGTGGAGCCGTCGCGTCGCGTCGTCGTGCTAGTCGACTGAAAGCGCGACGGGGACTTACACGGATGTAGTTCGCTGGGCTCCGGCGCACGACGGGAGGGATGTTTCACGTGAAACATATCGCTTCCCGCGCCCCGGCGCCGCATCTGCCGTCGCCCCCGGAGGCTGCGCATGAGATCTTCGGGCCGGGCCTCGAGCTCGCTAAGCGCTATGCCGAGTTGCTCGCCGATACTGGTGTTGAATGGGGTCTGCTCGGTCCACACGAGATCGAGCGGATCTGGGATCGCCACCTACTCAATTGCGGTGCCGTCGCCGAGTTGTTGGAAGTCGGCGAGCGGGTCGCGGATATCGGAAGCGGCGCCGGTCTGCCCGGCCTGGCACTTGCTATCGCCAAGCCGGGATTGCGGATCGTTCTGATCGAATCGCTACAACGCCGGACGGAGTTTCTGCGGTTGGCGGTGGACCGCCTCGAGTTGGACGTGGATGTGGTTCGCGGGCGCGCAGAGGACACCGCGGTCCGCGAGAGCGTCGGCGGCTTCGACGCCGTCGCGTCGCGAGCGGTTGCCGGGCTGGACAAGGTGGCGCGGTGGAGCCTGCCGCTACTGAGGCCGGACGGACGGATGTTGGCGATCAAGGGGCAGCGTGCGCCGGACGAACTGCGCGAGCACCGGCGTGTGATGACCGCGTTGGGCGCCACGGATGCCAGGGTGGTGGAATGTGGCGTGCAGTATCTGTCCCCGCCGACAACCGTGGTGGTGGCACGGCGCGGCAAGCCGACTCCGGCCCGGGGTGGGCCGCGCCGACGGTCGAAGAGGGAGAGCCTATGAGCGCGCCGCACGAGCCGCACGAACACGGAGCCACGCAGACATCCGCTCATGTTTCACGTGAAACATCGGAATTCGATACTCCGATCGGAGCCGCTGCCGAGCGCGCGATGCAGGTGCTCCACACCGGCAACGCCAGGCAGGTCGCGGAGGCCCGAAAGATCCTCAACGGTGCCCGGCGGTCGCTCTACCGGCTGCTGGCCGAGGACGACGAGGAGAAGTCGGGGACCGGCGACGCGGGCCGGGCCTGACGCCCCAACCCGCGCCCGCGGGGCTGCGCGGCCGGCGAGCGGATCGCCGGCCGCC
>DAIODV010000069.1:0-2095 GCA_036746615.1 Mycobacterium sp. | reverse complement strand
GCCGATGTCACACCGACCGCGGAGCAGGTCGCCGCGTGCGATCGCGCACGAGCGCAGTTCCAGAAAGCGATGCGCGATGCAGGTGCGCCACACCGCCTACCAACCGCTGCGCCGTCCGCGCCATCGGCGCCTCTTCACGATCGCCAATCAGAAAGGTGGCGTCGGCAAGACCACGACCGCGGTGAACCTGGCCGCAGCACTGGCCGTCCAAGGACTCAAAACCCTCGTCATCGACTTGGACCCACAGGGCAACGCGAGCACCGCGCTGGGCATCGCCGACCGCCATTCCGGCACACCGTCGTCGTACGAAGTGCTCCTCGGCGAGATGCCGCTGCAGACCGCGCTGCGCCAGAGCCCGCACAGCGACCGACTGTTCTGCGTCCCGGCCACCATCGATCTGGCCGGCGCCGAGATCGAGTTGGTCAGCATGGTGGCGCGCGAGAATCGATTGCGCACCGCGCTGGCCGGCCTCGACCGGATTGATTCTGAAGCCCCCTTCGATTACGTCTTCATCGACTGCCCACCGTCGCTGGGCCTGCTGACCATCAATGCGTTGGTGGCCGCTCCCGAGGTGTTGATCCCGATCCAGTGCGAGTATTACGCGCTGGAGGGGGTGTCGCAGTTGATGAAGAACATCGAGATGGTGAAAGCCCATCTGAATCCGGGCCTGAACGTCAGCACGGTAATCCTCACCATGTACGACGGTCGGACCAAGCTAGCCGATCAGGTGGCCGACGAAGTCCGCCGCTACTTCGGGGCCAAAGTCTTGCGCACCGTGATTCCGCGCAGTGTCAAGGTCTCCGAGGCGCCGGGCTACAGCATGACGATCATCGATTACGATCCCGGATCGCGCGGTGCGATGAGTTATCTCGACGCCAGCCGGGAGCTCGCCGAGCGCGACGCACCAGCACCCGAGAAGGGGGAGTAAGCATGACGCAACCGCTACGGAAGAAGGGCGGGCTCGGGCGAGGCCTGGCTTCGCTGATTCCGACCGGTCCGGCCGACGGCACGCCCGGTTCATCGACGCTGGGGCCGCGGATGGGCGATGCCGCAGCCGACGTGGTGCTGGGCGGTCCGGCAGCGAGCGGGTCCACGGGTATGGGCGCGGTGTACCGCGAAATCGACCCAGCCCTGATCGAGCCGAATCCACGGCAACCGCGCCAGGTCTTCGACGAGGAGGCACTCGCGGAACTCGTGCACTCGATCCGCGAGTTCGGCCTCATGCAGCCGATCGTGGTGCGCGCGATGCCCGACGGGCAGCGTTATCAACTCGTGATGGGGGAGCGCCGGTGGCGCGCGGCCCAAGCGGCCGGCCTGACCGCGATCCCGACGATCGTGCGCGAGACCGGCGAGGACAACCTGCTGCGAGACGCGTTGCTGGAAAACATCCATCGGGTGCAGCTCAACCCCCTGGAAGAGGCGGCAGCTTATCAGCAGCTGCTCGACGAATTCGGGGTCACCCACGATGAACTGGCTGCGCGCATCGGTCGATCCCGCCCGCTGATCACCAACATGATCCGGTTGCTCCGGCTGCCGATTCCAGTGCAGCGCCGGGTTGCCGCCGGCGTGCTATCGGCCGGCCACGCCCGCGCGTTGCTGTCGCTCGAGGGCGGTCCCGATGCACAGGAAGGCCTCGCGGCACGGATCGTCGCCGAGGGTCTCTCGGTGCGGGCGACCGAAGAGGCGGTCACGCTCGCCAACCGCAGCGATACCAGCCAGCCGACCCCTCCGCGGCGCAAGCCGATCCAGATGCCGGGCCTGCAGGACGTTGCTGAGCAGCTGTCCGGAGCGTTCGACACCCGTGTCACCGTCAGCCTGGGCAAACGCAAGGGCAAGATCGTCATCGAGTTCGGTTCGGTAGACGATTTGCAGCGCATCGTCGGCCTCATGAACTCGCGGGAAGCCTGACCAGAGACACGAGCCGATTACGTCACTGTGACAATCCGGTCAACCGGGGCGCTTCAACATGCCGTTATTCGACTGAAACAGACTGTGCACCAGACCATTTCGTCGCCGTGCCGGTTTCGACCAACCGTCCGGTAGCCGGTTGGCTTGGGGCAGCCGGCAGAGCCGGTGTTCGGGCCCCTAATCCGGG
>DAIODV010000068.1:0-13172 GCA_036746615.1 Mycobacterium sp. | reverse complement strand
CAACGTTTCGAGCCCCGGCACTACTGATCAAGGCGGTCACGACACTCGATGTCCTCTCGGGCGGAAGAGCCTGGCTGGGCATCGGCGCGGGCTACAACCGCGACGAAGCCGACGCCATGGGATTGTTCCTGCCAGCGACGCCCGAGCGGTTCGACCGGCTCACCGAAGTGCTGCAGCTGGCGCACCGGCTATGGGCCGGTGATCAAGCGCCGTTTCACGGCCGCTACTACCAGCTTGAGCGGCCAATCTGCAGTCCGCCACCGCTGAGTACGCCGCGGATCCCGGTGCTGATCGGCGGCACCGGCGAGCGACGCACCCTGCGGTTGGTCGCCGAGTACGGCGACGCCGCCAACTTCTTCGACGTCCCCGATGGCGGTGCGACACTACGGCGCAAGCTCAAGGTCCTCGCCGAGCACTGTGCGACGGTGGGACGCCGATACGACGATATCCAGTGCACCGTCACCACCGCGCTGGCTCCGGGGGAGCATGCCGACCAGCTCGCCGACCGCTGCCGGGCACTGCAGGCCCTCGGCGCCGACCACGTCGTGCTCATCGCCAGCGAACCGTGGCACGACGTCAACCTTGCCACCGTCGTCGAGACCGCCACGCTGCTGAAGGCCGCCTAATCATGGTCAAAGGGACCGGATAGCCTCGCGACCACGCTCAACTTAGCAAATCACCGGGTACGCCTCGATCAATGAGCCGCAGCACTTGGTCGGGTCGATGGCCCGGCCAAAAAGCGTGCATCGCCCAGGTGGCCCCTGCCGCTGCCAGACCGTCAAGATCGTCACCGGGCTGAACCGCCACCGCGATGTCAAAACCCCCACGGCTTCCCCGCAACCGCCCGACGGCTTCTGCGATGTGCGCAACCCCGGCAACGTCGGCCCCAAGCGGGAAAATGCCGTCGTAGCGGGCGGCCCGCTCGACAGGCTTGCCGCCCCTACGTGCGGTGCCGAAGCACAGCGGGATCCGGGGTTGTTGGATCGGGCCGGGAAGCGCTTCAACCTCTTCAGCGATCACCGCTCCCCGGTAGGTGACGGTTTCACCAGCCCATAAAGCCGTCAGCACGGCGGTGCCCTCGTCGAGAGCGCGGCCCAACCGGTGCGCGTCAGCGTCCTCACCAAATGCCGAATACTCGCGTGCGATGTCGCCGCCAGTCCCCAAGCCCATGATCAGACGCCCCCGACTCAGCCGGTCCAGAGTGACGGTTTCACGAGCCAGCTTGAGTACCCGCCGACGCGGCAACGGAGTCACCATCGGCCCTAACCGAATCCGATCGGTCACCACCGCCGCTGCAGCCAACACGACCCACGGATCGGCGATCTCCCACCGCCCTTTGATGGGACTCAGTATGTGATCCCACACGAACAGCCCGTCCCACCCTGATTGCTCAGCAGCACGTGCAATGTCGGCTATCGCGTCTGGATCGGCCAACGCGCCGAACAACGGCACGTAGATCGCATGACGCATTCGACAACCGTAGCGCTGACCCCGCTGCACACCAGCCACCATCGGCATGCACTCCTGCGGAGCCAAAATTCTAGGCGACGATTGGGGTATATGCAGCCCAAATCCTTTGCAGCACTGGCGCGGCCGCTCCTGCGTACCGAGCCGGTGACCGTTCGCAAATCCCGCTGAACCCTTGCCACATAGTAATATATGTTGTTTACTACGTTATAGCGCGAAACAGCTAGGAGCAAGCAATGTTGCTGTCGGATTACACCGTCATCGATGTAGACACCCACATCACCGAGCCTCCCGACACGTGGACTGCCCGGATGCCGTCGAAGTACGGCGACCGAGTCCCTCACATCGAGCGCATCGAGGGTTGGGACACCTGGGTCATCGATGGACGGCCGTTCTCCCGACCGGGCAACACCGCAATGGCCGGCTTTGACGGAACTGTGCCCGACGGGCCGCCAACCTACGCCGACATGCACCCGGCGGCCTGGGATGCCAAGACCCGCGTGGCATTCATGGACGAACAGGGCATCCGCGCCCACGTGCTTTACCCCAACGTGGGCGGATTCGGCGCAGCGGTGTGGCTCGATGTCGACGACCGCCAATTCGCACTGGATTGCGTGAAGGCGTTCAACGACTTCCAGACCGACTTCGCCTCGGTGGCGCCCGATCGGTTGCTGCCGATCGTCTCGGTACCCTTTTGGGACGTCGAAGCGTCCGTCGCCGAGATCGAACGCTGCCTCGGAAACGGTCATCGCGGGGTGAACTTTGTCAACTGCCCCCAGGTACACGGCCAACCCCCGCTGTGGGACCGGCACTGGGACCCGATCTGGAGCATCGCGCGTGATGCCGGAGTGACCGTGAACTTCCACATCGGCGGCGGCCGGATTGTGGACCTGTTTATGACTGGAATGGAGATGGGCTTTCGCGCCAACTTCTCCCGCGTGTCATCGACGATGTTCGCGGACAACCTTCGCTGCATGGCCGACCTCATCAACGGCGGAGTGTGTCACCGATTCCCGGATCTGAACTTCGTGTCGGTCGAAAGCGGCGTCGGGATGATCCCTGCCTTCTTGGAGGCGGCGGACTGGCAGTGGCGCAACGGCGGCGTGGCCGTCGAACACCCCGAATACGATCTGTTGCCCTCGGAATACTTCCGGCGCCAGATCTTTGGCTGCTTCTGGTACGAGCAGGACGTGCTGACGCCGGCCGTGCTGGCATACCCCGACAACATGTTGTTCGAAACTGACTTTCCCCACCCCACCAGCCAGCACCCCAGTCCGCAGACCCCAGCCACGACAGCCGGGGTGTACATCGACTCAGCGATGGGACAGTTGCCTGAAGACATACGGCGAAAGCTGTTGTTCGAGAACGCCGCAAAGCTTTACAAAGTCGCCGCGTGAGCCAGTGGTGTTAAAAGCGTTGCCGCACGGCGCTATAAGAGGAGACCATGCCCATGAACTACGACCTGTTGATTCGTAACGGCACCATCGTTGATGGTCTGGGTGGTCAGCCCTACCGGGGGGATGTCGGAATACGTGGCGGGGTCATCGCTGCCGTTGGTGATGTGAGCGGGAATGCCACGGATGAGATCGATGCGACGGGGTTGTTGGTGACCCCGGGTTTTATTGATTTGCATACTCATTACGACGGGCAGGCGTCGTGGAGCGACCGGATGACGCCGTCTTCTGCGCATGGCGTCACGACCGCGGTGATGGGCAACTGCGGTGTCGGGTTCGCGCCGTGCCGCAAGACCGACCACGACGTGTTGGTCGATCTGATGGCCGGTGTGGAGGACATCCCCGGTGTGGTGATGGTCGATGGATTGCCGTGGACGTGGGAGACGTTCCCGGAATACCTCGACGCGATCGAGGCGCGCGCGCGTGACATCGATGTGGCCGCGCTGCTGCCACATTCGCCGCTCCGGGTGTATGTGATGGGCCAGCGCGGTGCTGACCTTGAACCCCCCACCCATGAGGATCTGGCCCAGATGCGGAAACTGGCCGCCGAAGCGGTGGACGCGGGTGCGCTTGGATTCGCCTCGTCACGGTTGGTCATTCACAAGACCGAGAGCGGGCGCCCGATCCCGAGTTATGACGCTGGGCGCGAGGAGATCGAGGCGATCGCGCGTGGTGTCAAGGACGCTGGCGGGGGGCTGATCCAGTTCGTTCCCGATATTGTGGCCGGCGACTATGAACCAGTGTTGCAGACCGTGTTTGGTGTGGCCGCCGATGTGGGCCTTCCGGTGACGTTTTCGCTGGCGGTCGGCAATGGCGGTGAACCCTATTACCTGGGCGCATTGCGGATGGTGGAAAACGCCAACGCCGCCGGCGGGCAGATCACCGCCCAGATCTTCTCGCGCCCGATCGGCGTGGTGCTCGGTCTACAGCTGACGGCCAACCCATTCGTGCTGTTTCCCAGCTACCGCGAGATCGCTGATCTATCGGTGGCCGAGCGGGTCACGGAGATGCGTAAACCGGAAGTGCGACAACGCATCCTGGGCGATTCCCCGATCCCGGATGGACCTCCGTTGTTCTTCATGATGCAAGCCTGGGATTATATTTTCCCGCTGGGCGAACCGCCCAACTACGAACCCGATCCCTCGGAGAGCATCGCTGCTCGGGCACGTGCCCGTGGGGTGAGCCCCTTGGAGGAGGCCTACGACCGACTGCTCGACGACGACGGGCACGCCATGTTGCTATTGGCCTTGGGCAACTACAGCAATGGTTCGTTGGACACCATTGGCGAGCTCATTCGGCGCGAGGACGTCGTGCTGGGGCTGGGCGACGGCGGTGCGCACTATGGCTTGGTCTGCGACGCGAGCTTCCCGACGCACCTGCTGACCCACTGGGTGCGCGATCGCGTCACCGGTCGGCTCAGTGTCACCGACGCGGTACGCGAGCTGACCTCGGTCCCCGCCCGTGTCGGCGGGCTGCTCGACCGTGGGCGCATCGCCGTGGGCTACAAGGCTGACCTCAATGTGATCGATGCCGACGCGCTTCGCCTGCACAAACCCGTGGTCGTCTACGACCTTCCTGCCGGCGGCCGGCGGTTGGACCAGACCGCTGACGGCTACGTCGCCACCATCGTGGCCGGGGAGACCATCGCCCGAGACGGCAAACCCACCGACGCACGTCCCGGACGTCTTGTGCGAGGACGCCAGCCTGCGCCAGCGATCTAGCGAGTTAGCTTACATCATGTAATATAACTGTGTGACCGGTGGCACAACACGAATCCGGCATAGGCCAGATTGCGTGAAGCACAACCTCATTCACAAATCGGGGACACCCCGCAGAAAGATCACGCCATGACTGTTGATAGCGCAACCACGCGCGAGGCCAACAAGCAGACGCTGCGACGGACGATGAAAGCCATAACCGCCCATGACATCGACGCCGTCGGGGCGGAACTGCACGAGTCGGTGGATTTCGTGCTTCCCTTCGAATCGTCTGTGCCCGACGGGGATCGGGACAGCTTTCTTCAACTGCTGTCGATGATGTTCGCGATGTTCGAAAAGCTTGAACTCACCATTACCAACATCTACGACCTCGTCGATCCCAACATCCTCGTCGCGCAGTGGCTCGTCGACGGGGTATACCACCACAAGTCGGTCGTTTATGAGAACCAGTACATCGGCGTGATGGGGTTCCGCGACGGCAAGCTCGCGTCCTGGCGGGGATACGCCAACCCCGAACTAGCCCGTGCCGCCCTGGCGAAGCTGGCCGACGATGCGCCGGCTGTCGTCCAATGAACTGCAATGGTCGCTGATTTCGACAGCCCGCGATAGGAGCAACCCTTGAGTATTGATTTCGAACTATCGACGCGCCCAGACCTCGACTTCATCGACGGCGAATTCTATGCCGGCAATTCCCGGCAGGCCTACCAGTGGATGCGGGCGAACGAGCCGGTGTTTCGGGATCGCAACGGCTTGGCGGGAGTTGCCACCCATCGCGCAGTGATCGAAACCGCGCGCCGCCCCGATCTGTTTTCTAACACCGGCGGCACCCGGCCCGACCATGAGCCGACGGTGCCGGCGATGATCGACATGGACGACCCGCTGCACTTGCGGCGGCGCAAGTTGGTCAACACCGGCTTCACGCACGGCCGCGTCCACAATCTGACCGGTTCGATCCGCAGCTTGTGCGACCGCCTCATCGACTCGGTCTGTGAGCAGGGCGAGTGCGACTTCGTTCGTGACCTGGCAAGGCCGCTGCCGATGGCAGTCATCGGCGACATGCTCGGTGTGCTGCCTGATGATCATGCAACCTTGTTGGCGTGGTCCGACGTCCTGATGACCACTTTGACTTCGCGGGTGTCCGATGTAGACGTGGAAGCATCGCTCAATGCCTTCGTCGCGTTCAATGAGTTCACGCGGGACATGATCGCGCGGCGACGCGCGGAGCCGACCGACGATTTGATCAGCGTGCTCACCCACGCTGAGATCGACGGCGAGAAGTTGACCGACGAGGACATCGTCATGGAAACGCTGCTGATCCTGCTTGGCGGCGACGAGACGACGCGGCACGTACTGACCGGTGGCACCGAGCAGCTGCTCCGCAATCAGGATTCCTACGACCGGCTGCGCCGCGACACCGATGCGCTTTTGCCCACAGCTGTCGAGGAAATGCTGCGTTGGACCTCGCCGGTGAAAAACATGTGCCGCAAGCTGACCGCCGACGCCGAATTTCACGGCACCGCCCTCAAAAAAGGCGAAAAGATCATGCTGCTGTTCGAGTCGGCCAACTTCGACGAGCAGCAGTTCAACAACCCGGAGATATTCGACATCGAGCGACGCCCGAACAATCACCTGGCGTTCGGATTCGGTCCCCACTTCTGCATGGGAAACCAGTTGGCGCGTCTGGAGATATCTCTGATGACGCGCCGACTCATCGAGCGCTTGCCCGACCTTCGCTTGGCCAGTGATGAAGCGCTGCCGCTGCGGCCGGCGAACTTCATCAGCGGCGTCGAGGCAATGCCTGTCGTCTTTACTCCCACCGAAACCGTCGGGTCTTAGCGTGGTGCACCGGACGAGAATTGCCGAAAAGTCGGGCCGCTCCGCCGGTTCCGCCGACGAGGCCGACTATGTCGTGGTCGGTGCGGGCAGCGCGGGCGTAATCGTGGCAAGCAGGCTCGCCGAGCGGGGCGCGAGCGTAATCCTGCTCGAGGCGGGTCGTAAGGACAACACCCGCCTGGTCACGGTGCCGGGTCTGGTATCCCTGGTGTCGACCGTGCCGCAGCTGAAGGCGCGGGTGTGTTGGAAGCAGTACTCGGTTCCCCAGAAGTTCGCCAATGACCGCGCAATCCCGGTGCCCCGCGGCAAGGTGCTTGGCGGCTCCAGCTCGATCAACGGCATGTTGTTCGTGCGCGGCAACAAGGCCAACTATCAATCCTGGGCGGCCGAGGGCTGCGAAGGCTGGGACTGGGAGAAGGTGCTGGCCGTCTACAAGCGGTTGGAGAACTGGGAAGGCGGGCCCAGCGACGTGCGCGGCGTGGGCGGCCCGATTGAGGTTACCCGGCAAAACAACCTCACCCCCGCGTCCCACCATTTCATGGAAGCCGCAGCAGCGACGCTGGGTGCGCCGATCATCGAGGACTACAACGGCGCCGAGCAGGAAGGCATCAGCGTCTTCCAGCAGACCGTGCGCGACGGGGTGCGGTATAGCTCTTCGCGTGGATACCTCGCCAACCGCGAGCTGCCGAGCCTGCGGGTCCAAACCAAGACCCATGTTTGCCGGGTTGTCATCGAGAAAGGCCGGGCTGTCGGCGTCGAGGTGATCGACGCCAAGGGCGGGGCCCAAATCATCCGCGCGGCCAAGGAAGTCGTGGTATCCGGCGGCGTTATCGGCTCCCCGCAAATCCTGATGTTGTCGGGCATCGGTCCGGCGGCCCATCTGCGCGACCTCGGCATCGACGTCAACGCCGACCTGCCAGTGGGTCAGAACCTGCACGACCATCTGTTCGTGCCGATGACGTACCTCACCAAGGACGCGATCCACCGCGGCACCCCGGCCCACTTTGTCTCGGGGATGATCCGGGAACAGTTGCGGCCCGGCAGTTCGTGGTTCGGCCGCGCGCTCTTCGAGGCCGTCGGCTTCGTCAAAACCTCGTTCGCGGGCGACATCCCGGACCTGCAAATCCACACGCTGCCCTGGAGCTACCCGGTCCCCAACCAGGACGAGGACAAACTGCACCTGGTCGACTTGCGCGAGGGCTTCACCATCCTGCCGACGCTGATCTACCCCAAGAGTCGCGGCGAAGTGCGGTTGGCCTCGGCCGACCCGCTGGTCGCTCCGCTTATCGACCCCGGCTACCTGACCGACCCTGCGGACACCGAGTTCCTGATCGAAAGCATGGGGATGGTCCGCGACATCGCGGCCCACGCGGCGATGGGCAAAGTCGAAGAATTTACCCCCGGCCCCGACTATCGGGAGCAGACAGCGCTGCGCCGCGAGCTGCCCAACCGCGTGCACTCCGCCTACCACCCGGTCGGGACCTGCCGGATGGGCAACGACGAGCGGGCAGTGGTGGACCCGCAGTTGCGTGTGCGTGGTGTCGAGGGCCTGCGAGTTGCGGACGCCTCGATCATGCCGAGCGTCACCGGTGGCAACACCAACGCCCCCTCCTACATGATCGGCGAAATGTGCGCTTCCTTCATGGCGGCGAGTTCACCAGGCGACGTTTCTGCTCGGTGGGCAACCCAGCGGCGATTGTGATTGTCAAATTAACTTACAGATTGTAAGATAACTCGGTGGGCGCTCATGGTGATGACCGCCATCGGCGCCATCCGGGTCTACCAGGATTGGAGGTGCGGCGTGGGTGAAATATCACTGCCGTCGCCGTTTGGATGGTTCGCAATTGGCGAGTCGAGCGACTTTGCGCCGGGCGAGGCGAAACCTGCGCACTGGTTCGACCAGGATCTTGTCGTGTTCCGCTCGGAAGACGGCACGATCGCGGCCTTGGACGCCTATTGCCCGCATATGGGCGCCCATCTCGGTTACGGCGGCACCGTCAAAGACGGAGCCCTCGAATGTCCGTTCCACGGATGGCGGTGGGGGACCGACGGCAGCTGTCTGGCCGTACCCTACGGCCGCAGGGGCGTGCCCAAAATCAGCGCGGGGGCGGTGCCGGTCGTGGAACAGGACGGCGTCGTGCTGCTCTGGCGCGGGCAAGGGGAACCCACTTGGTATCTGCCGCCCTTGCTCGATGAAGGGCAATGGTCGCCCACTGTGGTAACGCGGCGCACCCTCACCTCTCACCCTCAGGAAATCCTCGAGAACATCACCGATTTTGCGCATTTCCTCTTCGTCCACAAATCGCACATGATCGAACCGATAAGCGAAGTCAGCGCCGACGGAAACGTGTTTACCTACCGCGCGCAGTCGGCGCCCGAAGCTGTGGACGCCGACGTGCGTATCGACGCGATCCCGGTCGAAGGCGGTGTGTTCGCCTACGGTCCGGGGTTGGGGGTGAATACGATGACGTCCAAAGAAGTACCAGTCCCCCAGCTGACGCGGGTGTACATCACGCCAATCAACGATCGGGAAATCACCCTGCTCTGCATGGTCAATATTCGCATCGACGAAAACACCGACGAGGCGACAGCTGAGGCGCTCATGCCGGTCATCTCCGAGGCAGTGTTCGATCAAATCGACGCCGACCTCGTGATTTGGGGACACAAGCGCTATGTGGAGCACCCCGCGTTCCAAAATCCGCAGGAACGCATGATCGGCGCATTCCGACGCTGGTTCACGCGGTTCTACGAGGACCCCAGCGCGCCAACAGCGGCCAGCCCGTCTCTGGCTCAGGCAACACCAGCCTGAGCCCTGAACGGGCACCGCGAGGCATCAGCCATACGGAAGCACCGGCTGCTCGGCGTCGAATAACGTTGAGGGACAATGTATCAGCGGACCCCGACGACTCCTAACCCGGTGGCCATGGTGCTATCGGCTTGCTGAGCACGGCGACGGCGGGCGGTGAGGGGGAAGAGCGCCAACGCGCTCACCGCTAGCAAGGCGATGATCTGCGCGACGATGTACCCGGTGAGTCGGCCTTCGTGGACGATGTTCTCGAGCACCATCGCAGCGAAGCTCGTGACATAAACGAAGACGATGATCGCTGTGATGGGCTCGACGAAGCCCGTGGGTCTGGCGGTGCGCAGGGCGACCACCGCAACCGCGGTGTAGGCCGCGATCAGCAGCGCTACCACGGGCCACTGGGGCCCGCCGAGTGCGGTGATGCCCGTTACGGGCACCAGCAGGAACGGGCCGATCGCCAACACCGTGAGGGCGGCCAGCGGTGGAAACATCCCCAGTGCCTTAGCGTTTGACCATCGTGATTCGCGGTCCTCGCTGGCATCAATTCGCGGCAGTGCCCGAAACATGACGTAGAGGAACAGGGCCTCCCATGTCCCTTGCCAGCAGACGTCGAGTAGCGGCCAGCCGACAAAGTATTGGAAATATTTGAAATTTGGGTCCCATGTCCACCACTGGACGTGACGCAGCGGGCCCTCGATCATATAGGGAGCGTCCAGCGCGATTAAGAAATATCCGCCGACAATGGCTGCTTGCCAGCGCTTTTCAATGCCGAGTGCCTCTATGACCTTGAACCCGGTGAACAGGAACGCCGGGTAGAGGATCAAGACATAGGAGGGCATCATCGTGGTGCCCCGCCACAGGGGAAATGCCATCCAATTGATCATCACCGCAAAGTCGCCCTGGTGATACATGTTCAGGGTGGCCATCCCGGCCAGCTCTAGCACCAGGCCGTAAATGATCGCCGCCACGAGCACCACGCTGTAGATGCGCCGGCCCCGCCGGAACTGCACGATGCAGTACACCACCTCGGCTAGGAACATGGTCAGCAGGGCTAGGTCGTAAAGATTTGTCTGCCAAGGAAGCTCTGCGGGATTGTTCAGCACGACCAGGTTCATCTCGGCATCTCCCGTTCTCGCTAGAGGTGTTGCGCCAGCGTGCTATTCGGTGACTAGCGACGCGCTACTGCTGCGCATCTCTTCGAAGTCGGCCTCGACCAGGGGTAGCTGTGGGGCGCCGTTTGGCAGCAGCCAGAATTGGTTGGCCTTGATGGCCTGCACGACAAGCTTGCCGACCTCGGCTGGGTCCATCGCACTGTCGTCCTCCAGACCCGATTCGAGGAAGCCCAAGAAGTCGTCGAGGTCCGCGCTGCCGCCACGTCGCTGGCCCTCGCGCTGCTCACGCATCGCGCGCGCGACATTAGTGCGCACGTTGCCCGGGCAGACGACCGTCACGCCGACATTCGTGCCACCGAGTTCGACACGCAAGGACTTCGACAGGCCAACGACGCCGTGCTTGGCCGCGGCGTATGGACCGACGAAAGGAGCGCTGAGCAGCCCTCCCATCGACGCCGTATTAACCACGTGGCACTGCACTCCGGAGGCAAGCATTCTCGGCACGAACACCCGCACACCGTTGATGACACCCCACAAACACACGTCGACGGCCAAGGCCCAATCTTGCTCGGAAAGCTCCCACTGTCGACCGAACACCCCGACGCCTGCGTTGTTGCAAACCACGTGTATCTGCCCGTAGGTGTCGACGGCGGCGTGGGCCAAAGCCTCGACGGCCTCGAGACTGCGGACGTCGGCGATCTGGCCGATGCAGTCGATGCCTTCCGACCGAAGGTCGGTGACGGCCTTGTTCAGGCGGTCGTCGGAGACGTCGGATAGAACGACGCGCATGCCTTCGTGTCCGAACGCTCGCGAAATGCCCAATCCGATGCCCGACGCTGCACCGGTGACCACAGCGACCTTGGATTCAAGGGTGTCCATGACAATTGCTCCGTCCTAGTCCAACAACGATTCGCAGAACTCCGGCATCCGACCTTCTACCCAGGCACGCGCCGTCCAGACGAGTTATCTTACATGCTGTAAGTTATGACGGGTAGAGATGTCCAGATGTTTGGCTCCGGTCGCCGCCGAGATGGTCAAGCGACCGCGCTCGACCGAAGGAGACGGGACGCGGTGGACTGGAAAAACATCCAAGAATGCCTGCGGTTGCGCGACTTGGGCAACGGACGATACGAAGCGACCAATTACGAGCTGGATTACCAGCGAGTGTTCAGCGGCCAGATCCTCGCGCAGTCCATCGCGGCGCTGGCCGATCTGGCCGACGGCATGGCGGTGAAGTCGTTAACGCAGCTGTTCTCCCGAGAAGGATCGCGCGCCGAGCCGATGGCCTACACGGTCGAGGAACGCCACCGCGGGCGGACGTTCGCCAGCTATGCGGTGTCGGCGCATCAAGGCGATCGCATTGTCGGCACCAGCGTCGCTGCGCTGCATCGCCCGGACGCGGGTTACGAACGCGCCGACGATCCCCCTCGGGTCGGTTCGCCGAATGACGCGAAGCCGGTCGAAGTCGGAATGGTTCCGTGGGACATTCGTGTGGTCGACGGGGTGGATCTGCAATCGTCGGGTGCCCGCCCGGCGAGATACTCGTTCTGGATGAAGGTGCCGACCGGTCACAACGAGGACTGGTTTCATCAGGCATTGCTTGCGCACGCAACGGCTTTGACGCTCATCGGAACCGGGCTGCTGCCGCTCGACGGCATATCGCACGCCGATGCCGGGACACGTGTCGCCACCGCCGTCACCTCGCATAGTGTCTGGTTCCATCAGCAGTTTCGGCTCGACGAATGGATCTTGGTCGACCAGACGAGTCCGGTCATGTCCGCCGGTCGGTGTTTCGGCCGAGGCGACGTCTGGAAAAGCGACGGCCGACTGGTGGCGTCCTTCGCGCAGGAAGCGATGGTCCGCCCGATCGGCGATTAGGTGCGGGCGACCTCGCCCTTCATCCCGCTCAGACAGGTTATCTTACATGCTGTAAGGTAAGACGGGTAGTGCGGTCCAGATGTTTGGCTCCGGTCGCCGCCGAGATGGTCGAGCTACCGCGCCTATCCCCGCCTCGAGCAGCTTGCCGACGAATAGGATTCTCAGTGCGACTTGGACATTCGGCTGATCATGACAACCCGTCGCGCTACCGAATCGAGGCGATGGCGCATACGACCGCCGACGTCGTTCGCAACCTAGGCGGCCTGCTGTTCGACCGCCGCTGCCTCGGCTGGGATACCGCGGTGCTGCTCGACGACTGCGCCGATATTCGGGCGCTCCAAATCATCGGTGCCGATTTCGCCGATCTGAAGCCGACCCTCGAAGCGCCTGAACATCCGCGGCCGGCGGCCATCGCTACCTCCGTCCAGCTCTACCGCAGTGATCCCCGCGTTTGCGCACGAGTCAATGCGGCGATCGACAGCGGGTCAACCGAGGTCGTGCTGTGGGGTGACACCGACTCGGTGGCCGTTGAACGGCAAATGATCGCGGTCGCGCATCAGATCAGCCAGGCAGCCGCCACGTTCAAGATCCAGGCGCTGGCCGCGGCGGCGCACGCTGAACCCTCGAAAGACGTTGTGGTAGAGAGGTTCTTGGCAACTCGTGCAACCTGGCAGCCGCCTGACCTGCAGCAGTTGACGTTGAACAGACCCGAGTCCTGTACAACCCTGCGGTTCTAGGATCTGCGACGAAGCGGAGAGAAGCTTCGCCACCTCGCCCCACGTCGACACGCCGATCGGCTAGATCGGGATCTGGAGCCGCTGTTGGCAAGTGGACCGACCCGACGGATGTCGGGATGATCGGCGTGAGCGTGGGCACCTAACGCGCTTCTGCCGCCATCGCTTATTCG